>JANNCZ010000199.1:0-6099 GCA_031387185.1 Burkholderiales bacterium | reverse complement strand
GCGCTGCCTTGCGTTTGGCGGCACCGAATTCAGCGATACCATCTTCGGCCATCAAGCGCGCGGCCTGCGCAGCAATCGCGCGGCGCGAATGCTCGGCATGCTTCTCGTGTTTGGTGTTGACCCGTTTGTTGCCTTGTTTGTTGCTTTGTTTGACCATGCGTGAATTGTACCGAGCGCTGCCGCAACTACCGCACGGTGGCGCAACTCTCGCCGCTACAATCGCTGCGTCATTTCACGCATTGCGCAACCGGCAATCACTTCGCATGCACATTCACATCCTCGGTATTTGTGGCACCTTCATGGGCGGGATTGCCGCCATCGCGCGCGCGGCAGGCCATCGCGTCACCGGCTGTGATGCCAATGTCTATCCGCCGATGAGCACACAGTTGCAGGCGCTGGGGATCGAATTGATCGAAGGCTTCGCGCCCAGTCAACGTGCGCTCAAGCCCGATTTGTTCGTGATCGGCAATGTGGTCTCACGCGGCAACCCCCTGATGGAAGCCATTCTCGACGCGGGTGACGCCTATATCTCCGGGCCGCAATGGGTGGGTGAAAACTTGCTGCGCGGGCATCACGTGCTCGCGGTGGCCGGCACGCACGGCAAGACCACGACCAGCGCAATGCTGGCGTGGATACTCGAATCAGCCGGGCGTGCGCCGGGCTTTCTCATCGGTGGCGTGCCAGAAAACTTCGGCATCTCGGCGCGGGCGGCGGGAGTGCCATCAGCGACAGGCAGAGCAGAGGCAGCGCAAGGCACAGCGACCGCAGATCAAGGCACCGCGGCAGCAGCGCCATTGTTTGTCATCGAAGCTGATGAGTACGACACGGCCTTCTTCGACAAGCGCAGCAAGTTCGTGCATTACCGGCCACGCACCGCCATTCTCAACAATCTGGAGTTTGATCACGCCGACATCTTTGCCGACATCGGTGCCATCGAGACCCAGTTTCATCATCTGGTGCGTACCGTGCCCGCCGGCGGCTGCGTGATCGCGAACGGGCGTGAAGCGAGCCTCCAGCGTGTGCTCGCGCGCGGTTTGTGGAGCGGGCTGGAGACGTTTGGTGCTGCGGCGACCGGTGCGGGCGTTGCACCAGGCCGCGCGGCCGATCATCCGTCCGCGCCTGCGGCCACAACGCAGTGGCTGTGCGGGCCAGCCGATGCCGACGGCGCATTCGACGTCGTGGGCGCAGAGCAGCTGCGGGGCCGCGTACGCTGGAGCTTGCTCGGTGAGCACAATCGCCTCAACGCGCTCGCCGCCATCGCTGCGGCCCATCACGCCGGCGTGGCACCCGCTGATGCCATCACCGCACTGGCCACATTTCAAAGCGTCAAGCGGCGCATGGAAGTGCGCGGCACGGTCAATGGCGTCACGGTCTACGACGATTTTGCGCATCACCCCACCGCGATCGCCACCACCATCGCCGGCCTGCGTCACAAGGTGGGCAGCGCACGCATCCTCGCCGTGCTCGAACCGCGCTCCAACACCATGAAGCTCGGTGCGATGAAGGCGCAACTGCCCGCCAGCCTCGCGGGGGCTGATCTCGTGTTTGGCTACGGTGCCACCAACGGCAGGGATGCCCTCGGCTGGGATCTGGCCGAAGCGCTCAAGCCCCTGGGAGGCAAGGCGCGCGCGTTCGATGCCATGGAACCCTTGGTACAAGCCATTCTTCAGGCCGCACGCACGGGCGACCATGTGCTGGTGATGAGTAACGGTGGCTTTGGCGGCGTCCACCAAAAAATGCTCGACGGCCTCGCCAACGCTCGCTGATGCTGCTCTATCTGCACGGCTTTCGCTCGTCGCCGCAGTCGTTCAAGGCGCGCCTGCTCGGTGAGCGCATGGCCGCGCTGGGCCGCGCGCATGAATATCAATGTCCGCAACTGCCACCCAGCCCGGCAGCGGCCATGGCACTCGCGCGCAAGCTTGCCCGCCAGCTCGCGCCCCGGTTTGCGCTAACCAGCGCGCCAGACCAACTGACCGTCATCGGCAGTTCACTCGGCGGCTACTACGCCACCGCCCTCGCTGAAGAAACCGGCTGCCGCGCAGTGCTGCTCAACCCGGCGCTGCGCGCATTTGAAAAGCTCGCTTCACATGTGGGCCCGCAGACCGCATATCACGGCGGCGGCGATGCGTTTGAATTCACAACCGCCTATCTCGACGAGTTGCGCGCTTTGCATATTCCAGTGATCACCCGGCCCGAGCGCTATTTCCTGATTGCCGCCACCGGCGATGAGCTGCTCGACTGGCGCGAGATGGCGGCAGCGTTTGCGGGCGCGCGGCAGAAAATCATTGAGGGCAGCGATCATGCCTTGTCGGACTTTTCCCAATTTGCCGATGAAGTGCTGGATTTTGCCGAACGCAAGTAGGTAACGAGCGCAGCAAGTGCGTGCGTTGCCGGTCATGCGCCGGCACCCTCGTGCAGTTGCGCGTCGCATCGCTGGGACGGTTGATTGATCGTCTCGCTCATTCTGTTGAACACTCAAATATTTCTGAATGATGCGCATTGTTTGAGATAAAAACTCATTGTTTTATATGGATAATATTAAAAATATGAAGTAGAGTGATAGGTAATAAAATCTGTTCGCGGGTTTTCACCGAGCCACCATGGCAAAACTCTGCATCAAAGATCGCATGATTCGCTCCATCGCCTTGCGCCATGGCGAGGTGGTGCTGCGCGCCGACTTTGAGCGCATGGGTAGCGCAAGCCAGATCAGCCGCGCCCTCAGGCAAGTAGTCTCTGCCGGCAAGCTGGTGCGCCTGGGCTACGGTGTCTATGCGCGTGCCGAGCCGAGCGTGCTCAGCGGCAGGCCCATCCCCCGGCAACCGCTCGAATCCCTCGCCTCGGAGGCATTGCAAAGATTGAATGTGGAGGCGGTGCCGGGCCGGGCCGGGCGCGATTACGCCAGCGGCAGCACAGGCCAAATCCCGATGCGTGCGACCTTCAGCACCGGGCGGCGGCGCATCTCGCGCCAGCTCACCGTGGGCCGGCGCTCGGTGCACTATGAAAACGATTACTGAGCGCGAACGGCAGCTCATCAACGCCGTCACCGCTGAGGGCTTGACCAGCCTGCCTGCGGGCGTGCTCGAAAAAGACATGCTCATCACGGCAGCACTGCGCGGTCTGGCCACCGCGGACGCGCTCGGTTTCCCTCTGGTGTTCTGTGGTGGCACCTGTCTGTCCAAAGCGCATCGCTTGACCGGGCGCATGTCTGAAGATTTGGATTTCAAAGTGCAGGTGCCGGCAGCGCTGTCGCGCAGCGCGCGTGACCGCAAACTGAGCCAGTTCAAGAAAAATCTGATCGCGCATTTTTCGGCCGCCGGGTTCGACGTGCCGGCTGAACATGTCATTGCACGGGATGGCAACCGCTACATCTCGTTGATGCTGCGTTACGCCAGCGTGTTTCCCCGGGTAGTCAGCCTGCGCCCGGAGATACAGGTTGAATTCACCGATCGCCCGGCGGCGCTGGCAACACACGTGCTGCCGCTGCAATCGCTGCTGGAAATTTCATCGGGACTGCCGGGGCAGGTCTTCGAGATGGCTTGTATCGGCATTGAGGAGACATTGGCCGAGAAAACCTTGTCGTTGTTACGGAGGACAGCCGAATGCATCGCCGGGCGACAACGGAGCGATGACGATCCGCGTCTGGTGCGTCATTTGTATGACATCCACGAGATCACGCGCAAGCATCCAAAGATTGTCGCGCGCCTGCCAGCCGCGTTTTTTTCTGAATTGGTTGGGGCAGATGCCCGGCAATTTGCCAACCAGCATCCAGAATTTGCGGCAAACCCCCGTCAAGAAATGGCGCTTGCGCTCGCGGCGCTGAAGACGGACCAGCGCTACCGGTCGAATTACGCGGAATTTCTGGATGAGCTGGTGTATGGCGAGAGGGTGGATTTTGACGCCTCGATTGCCGCCTTCGACCAGGTAGCAGCAAATTTGTTGGCGAAAATTCCCGGCAAATAAAAATTCCTTGCGCGCCCTGCACGTCACCGCGCTCACCCGGCCCGAGCGCTATTTCCTGATTGCCGCCACCGGCGATGAGCTGCTCGACTGGCGCGAGATGGCGGCGGCGTTTGCAGGCGCGCGGCAGAAGATCATCGAGGCCAACGATCATGCGCTGTCCGGGTTTGGCGCTTATATGGATGAGGTGCTCGCATTTGCCGATGCATGGTGACCGCTAAAATCACGCGCTTTGAACCTCATCAGGAAAGAATTTCTTCATGCGTCTCACCAACAAGATTGCCATCATTACCGGTGCCGCGAACGGCATCGGGTTCGCCACCGCGCAACGCTTTGTGACTGAGGGCGCGCACGTCGTCATCGCCGATCTCAAACGCGATCAGATCGACGCAGCAGTGGCCGCCTGCAATGCCCTGCGTGCGGGGGCCGCGAGCGGCATGATTGTCGATGTGACGCAGCGTGCCAGTGTGGATGCGATGGTGCAGCAGGTGATTGCGCAGCAGGGGCGCATCGACATTCTGGTCAACAATGCCGGCATCACCAAGGATGCACGCCTGATCAAAATGACCGAGGTTGAATTTGACACGGTGATCGATGTCAATCTCAAAGGCGTGTTCAACTGCGCGCAGGCGGTGGTGCCGGGCATGATCGAGCGCGGCAGCGGGGTGATCCTCAACGCGTCATCGATCGTCGGCCTCTACGGCAACTTCGGCCAGACCAATTATTCCGCCACCAAGTTTGGTGTGATCGGCTTTACCAAGACCTGGTTTCGCGAGCTGGGGCCGAAGGGCATTCGTGTCAATGCGGTGGCGCCGGGCTTCATTTCCACTCACATACTCGATGCAATCCCCGATCACGTGATGAAGCAGCTTGAAGGCCGCGTCTCACTTGGGCGCCTTGGCAAGCCCGAGGAAGTGGCGAGCGTCTATGCGTTTCTCGCTTCCGACGACGCGAGCTATATCAACGGTGCCGTGCTCGAAGTGTCGGGCGGCATGACGGTGTAGCGTGGCATGCGGTGCCCAGAGGGTATCTACGCCGCGCTTGATGGTATCGGCGTCGATGACCTGAAACCCTTGGTGGGAGCGGCTCTCGTCGATGTGATGCGCGATGACTGCTGGCTGTATCAGCAGCGATCCCCGCGCTGCGCACCGCGCAACGGTTAGTCGACCTGCGCGCCTGATGCCTTGACCACCTTGGCCCAGCGCTCAATCTCGTCCTTGAAAAACGCGCCCGCCTGCTCCGGCGTATTGGCGACGATGTCGAAGCCCTGATCGCCAAAGCGCTTGCTGATATCGGCCGCGCGCAGGCCCTTGGCGATGTCGCCGTGCAGCTTGGTGATGATGTCCTTCGGCGTGCCTTTTGGCGCGGCCACTGCCTGCCATGAGGTCACTTCAAAACCGGCGAGACCACCCTCGATCATGGTTGGCACGTCGGGCAGTTGCGGCATGCGTGCCTTTGAGGTGACGGCGAGCGCTTTCATCTTGCCGGCGCGGATGTAGGGCACGACGGTGCCGAAATTCTGAAACGAGGCTTCGATCACGCCGGCCATGATGTCGGTCTGCGCCGCCGCGCCACCGCGATACGGGATATGCACGCCAAAGGTTTTGGTCTGCTGTTTGAACAACTCGGCGGAGAGGTGATCGCTGGAGCCGGAGCCGGACGAGCCATATGAAATCTTGCCCGGGTTCTTGCGCGCGTAGGCGATGAATTCCTTGAGGTTGTTCGCTGCCAGGGTTGGCGGTGTGATGAGCACATTCGGTGTGCTGATGGCGACGGTGATCGCGTCGAGGTCTTTCATCACGTCGTATTTCGGGCTCTTGTACAGACTCATGTTGATCGCCAGCACGCCGATGGACCCCACCATGATGGTGTAGCCGTCGGCCGGAGACTTGGCGAGCGCTTCGGCGGCGATCGAGCCATTCGCGCCGGGGCGGTTTTCGACCAGCGCGGTGTAGCCGGCCTCGGTGAGCTTTTGCGCCACCGCGCGTGCGACGATGTCGCTGGTGCCGCCGGCCACGAAGGGCACCAGCACCTTCACCGGTTTGTTCGGGTAGGGCTGGGCGTGCGCAGCGCTGGCGCTACAGACCAACATCAGAGCGGTAAGGATTTTCTTCATGGCGTGTCTCCGTGCATTGGAACGTG
>JANNCZ010000188.1:0-10162 GCA_031387185.1 Burkholderiales bacterium | reverse complement strand
ATTTCCGGGACTGGCAATGCTGACACTCAACATCAATGGCGCGCAGCGGCAGGCGCGCTCAGGCGCAGACACCCCGCTCTTGTGGGTGCTGCGCGATGAACTCAACCTGACCGGCACCAAGTTTGGCTGTGGCGTGGCGCTATGCGGCGCGTGCACGGTACATGTGGATGGCGCGGCGGTGCGCTCTTGCGTTACGCGGGCTGGCACGCTGGCGGGCAAGAAAGTGCGCACCATTGAAGGCATGGAAGCGGCTGATACCGGCAAGCTGTCGGCGCTGCAAGACGCTTGGATCAGTCACCAAGTGCCGCAATGCGGCTACTGCCAAAGCGGCATGTTGATGGCCGCATCGGCACTGCTGGCGAAAAATCCCGCACCGTCGGACGCCGATATCGACAAGGAGATCACCAACATCTGCCGCTGCGGCACCTATCAGCGTATTCGCGCCGCGATTCACACGGCTGTGCGCAGGACCGCCCCGAAACCCTTGGTGGGAGCGGCTGATAGCCCTGCACCTGTGACGATCGCGGCAGCGGCGGCCTCGGTGCCGGCACCAGCAGTCGCCCCGGCAACAGCCCAAGCCGCCGGCGGTGCCAAATGAATCGCCGCCTCTTCCTCCTGGCCGGTTCCGGCATTGCCGGCGCGCTCATCGTCGGGTGGGGCGTGCGCCCGCCGCGCGCGCGTCTCAATGCGGATGTGGAAGCCATGCCGCTGGTGCGTGGTGAAGCGCAGCTCAATGGCTGGCTGAAAATATCGAGCGAAGGTGTGGTCACCGTGGCTGTGCCACGTGCCGAGATGGGCCAGGGCGTCTACACCGCGTTGCCCATGTTGGTGGCCGAAGAGCTGGGCTGTGATTGGGCGCAGGTGGCGTTTGCGCAGTCACCCATCGACAAGATCTACGGCAACGTCGAAGTGATGACAGCGAACGCGGCATCGCACCCGGACGACATCGGCGCGGGGCCGGATCTGAAAGCGTGGATCGCGCGCAAGGTGGGGCGCGAGCTTGGCATCATGATTACCGGCGGCTCATCGAGCGTGCGCGATGCCTGGGAGCCGATGCGTGCTGCAGGCGCTGCTGCGCGCGACATGCTGATCCAGGCCGCCGCCGTGCGCTTCAAGGGCGATGCAAAAGATTGCAAGACCGTCAAGGGTTGGGTGGTGCATAAATCGGGTTTGAAGGCGAGCTTTGGCGAACTGGCCGAGGCAGCGGCGAAATTCACACCGTCGTTGCCGGTGGTTTTGAAAGATCCGAAAGACTTTCAATTCATCGGCAAGAATGTGCCGCGCCTCGATACGCGCGCCAAGGTGACCGGGCAGGCCGAGTTTGGCCTCGACGTGCGTCTGCCCAACATGCTTTACGCGGCGATTCGCATGGCCCCGATTTTTGGCGCGGGCTGGAGCAAGTTTTACGCAAACGGTGCCGAGGGCATGCCGGGCGTCAAGGCGGTGCTGCCGGTCAACCCCGGCATGGCAGGCGCACAAAGCGGCATTGCGGTGATCGCTGACACGTGGTGGCAGGCCAAGAGCGCGATGGATGTGCTCGACATCGTGTGGGACGCGAAGAACGCGGTGGATGGCAAGTCCAGCGCCGGTCTCGATACGGCGGCGATTTTCCGCGACTACCGCAATGCCCTCGACAGCGGCAGCGCACACACCTATTTTTCGCGCGGCAAGATGGGCGAAGCCTTGTCACTGTCGATTCAGGAAGTGACTGCCGAGTACCGCGTGCCCTATCTCGCGCACGCTACGCTGGAGCCGCAAAATTGCACCGCGCAGATTCGCGATGATGGCAGCGTCGAAGTGTGGGTGCCGACCCAGGCACCGTCGATTGCGCAGTGGATCGCCGGCAAGGCCGCAGGCGTGAAAACGCATCAGGTGACGGTGCATTCGACTTTTCTCGGCGGCGGTTTCGGCCGGCGCGGCGAGATGGACATGGTGGTGCAGGCTGTCGAACTGGCCAAGACTACCGGTGGCCGCGCCGTGCAATTGATCTGGAGCCGCGAAGAAGACACCACGCACGACATGTACCGCCCCGCCGCGCTGGCGCAACTCACTGCCGGTCTCGACGGCGCGGGCATTGTGGTGTGGTGGCGCACCAAGAGCGCGAGCGGCTCGGTGATTCATTCGATGACGGCGCGCCTGGGTTTCCCGCCCGCCGGGCCGGACCGCACCAGTGCTGAAGGGCTGGCCGATAAAGTGTATGAAATTCCCCACGTGCGCATTGAGCATGCGCAGGTCAATCACCCGGTGCCGCTCGGATTTTGGCGTTCGGTCGGGCATTCACAAAATGCGTTTTTCGCGGAGCACTTTCTCGACGAACTTGCGGCCAAAACCGGCAAAGACCCGCTCGACTACCGGCGCAATCTGTTGAAAAATCATCCGCGTCATCTTGCGGTGCTAAACCTCGCGGCACAAAAAGCCGGCTGGGGGAAACCGCTTCCAGCCGGGCGCGCACGCGGCGTAGCGCTGCATGAGTCGTTTGGCAGCATCGTCGCGCAGGTCGTGGAAGTGTCCATCGAAGACAAAAAACCGCGCGTGCATCGCGTCGTGTGCGCCATCGACTGTGGCGTCGTGGTCAACCCCGACATCGTCGCGCAGCAGATGGAGTCGGGCATCGTCTACGGCCTCACCGCAGCGCTCTATGGCGAGATCACCATCGACGCTGGCGCGGTGAAGCAGAAAAACTTCGACAGCTACGACATGCTGCGCATGAAAGACGCACCGCAGGTCGAGACTTACGCCGTGGTGTCGGCGGGCGTACCAAGCGGTGTGGGCGAGCCCGCCACGCCGCCGGTGGCGCCCGCCGTGGCGAACGCGTTGTTGAAACTCACCGGCAACCCGGTACGCGCGCTGCCGATCAGGCTGTAGCGCTGGCTTATCAGAGACACTGCGCTGCGGGTGCGAAGCGGTCGTGCGCAGCGCACGCTTCGGTCACCGGGATCTATCGTTGCCGTACGACCAGCGCGCGTGCGGTGTACGAACGCGTTGCCGCAAAAAGGCAGGTGAAGACTTACTTGCGCCGCTGCCCGCTGTTGAACTGGCGCTTCGGCCCGGGAGTGGCCTGCCGTTCAAGGTGGCGGAAGGTGATGCGCCCCTTCGACAAATCGTAAGTCGATAACTCAAGCGATACCTTGTCACCCGCGAGAATGCGGATGTGGTGTTTGCGCATGCGCCCGCTGGTGTAGGCGATCAATTCGTGGCCGGTTTCAAGCGTGACGCGATAGCGCGAATCAGGCAGCACCTCGGCGACCACGCCTTCCATTTCAATCAGTTCTTCTTTTGCCAATTGCACAACTCCTGGGCATTGCGGTAAAGGTAAAAAAGAAAAGCCCGGCGCGTGGCCGGGCTCTTCAGTAGAGCAGTCCGGCCGGGCCGGACAAGGTTTACTCGACGCCTTTGATGTTCGACGCTTGCTGGCCTTTGGGGCCGGTTGTCACGTCAAAGCTGACTTTTTGGTTCTCTTTGAGCGTCTTGAAGCCGGCGCTCTGGATTGCCGAAAAATGCGCGAAGAGGTCGTTGCCGCCGCCATCGGGAGTGATGAAACCGAAACCCTTGGAGTCATTGAACCACTTAACCACACCTGTTGCCATGTCTTGATATCCTAAAAAATAAAATGAAGAGATTTGAAAATCTCTCGGGAAACGATGGTCAAGACGGCGGGATGATGAAGGTGTGCCAGACAACCGCGAAACTGCAAGTGCGGGGTACGGATCCAAACAACAACGACACTACTTGAAAATCGTAACTGCGTACTATGCACCCTGCGAGCACTTTTGGCAATCGATACCCGGCGTATTTGCCCTAAATCGGTGGTTTTTCCGGCAAAGTGTGCGTTTTTCGCATCAAAACGGCGGCTGCGTTGGGAAATCTGGAAAAGCGGCGCAGCGTGGGCCAACGCGCGGCAGACGTATGCGTGAAAGCGGCGCGAAAGCGGCGCATCATTCGCGGCCTAAAACCACGCCTACAATCACCACATTTATCAGACTCCGGTCAGCTCGACCCGTCCAACGCAATTTCCAACATGCCCCTGAAGGCCACGGAGAAGCCCTTGAATAATCGACG
This sequence comes from Burkholderiales bacterium, assembly GCA_031387185.1. Lineage (GTDB taxonomy): Bacteria > Pseudomonadota > Gammaproteobacteria > Burkholderiales > JAEUOS01 > CANJDH01. Next base: position 6,103 of record JANNCZ010000188.1, on the reverse strand, counting down.
CAAGCTGCTAGGCGCCCTCGGTACCGGCGCCCTCACTGCACAGTGGCCAGGCGCGGCACGGGCACAAACCCAATCCCAAGCCTACCCGGCCAAACCGGTACGTTTCGTCATGCCCTATCCACCCGGCGGCAGCTCGGAAATCCTCGCGCGCCCGATTGCCAATGAACTCACCAAGTTGATGGGCCAGTCAGTGTTCATCGACTATAAACCCGGCGGCGGCTCGACCATCGGCGCCGACTTTGTCGCCAAGTCCGCGCCCGACGGCTACAACATGGTGATGCTGCTCACAGCCCACGCCGTGAACGCGACCCTGATGCCGAAGCTGCCCTACGACACCGTCAAGGACTTCGCCTCGATCACGCTCGCCGCCACGCTGCCGCTCGCGGTGGTGGTGCATGCGCAATCGCCGATCAAATCGATGGCGGATCTGATCGCCTTCGCCAAGGCCAACCCAGGCAAGCTCAACTACGCCTCGGCCGGCCCCGGCAATACCAGCCATCTTGCGGTGGAATATTTCAAGTCTGTGGTCGGCGTCAACATGACGCACGTGCCGTACAAGGGCAGCGGCCCGGCCATCACCGGCTTGCTTGGGCGTGAAGTTGATGTCATGTTCGACTCGATGTCATCGTCCCTTGCGCAGATTCAGGGCGGCAAATTCCGCGCGCTGGCGGTCTCCACGGCAAAGCGCTCGCGCATCCTGCCTGACGTGCCGACGATTGCCGAGTCGGGTGTGGCCGGCTTCGATGTGCCGGTCTGGTACGGCATCTTCGCCGCCGCTGGCACGCCAGCGCCGATCGTGCAGCGTCTCAACGCCGAGTTCATCAAGGCCATGCGTGCGCCCGAAGCGAAAGAGAAGATTGAAGCGGCAGGGTACGACATCGTCGGCTCCACACCGGCAGAACTCGATGCACACGTGAAAATGGAAATCACGCGCTGGGCCAAGGTGGTCAAGGATTCGGGCGCGACGGCGAATTAGCGTTGCACGGGAGCAGTCTTGCAAAGGGATTTCACATGAAGCCGCAGTCTCGTTCACCCCTTGTTTTGTGTCACTTTGTGGATGCCCTGCCGCTGACCTCGTGGTTGCAAGCCTGGTTGCGCACCAGGTTGCGCGCCAAGCTGTGCGGCATGCGCAGCGGCAGCGTCACGGCGCTTGCTGCTTTGGCGGCCGTCATGCTGTGTGTCCCCTCTGCCACCGTCGCGCAAGCGCAACCCTTCCCCAACAAGCCGCTGCGCCTCATCGTGCCTTACCCGGCGGGCGGCACCACCGACATGATGGCGCGTCTGGTCGCGCAGAAAATGTCGGAGCAGTTCAAGCAGCCAGTGCTGGTCGAAAACCGCGTGGGCGCGGGAGGCAATATCGGCGTGGAAGCCGTTGCCAAGGCCACGCCCGATGGCACCACGCTCGGCATCTCGGCCACCAACAGTTTCGCGATCAATCCGCATCTGACAGCCAAGCTGCCCTACGACGCGCTCAAGGATCTGACCCAGTTGTCGCTGGTCGGCATCGTGCCCAACGTGATCGTGGTCAACAGCGATGTGCCTGCCAAAACCATTGCGGAGCTGGTCACACTGGGCAAGAAGCAGCCGCTTGCCTTCGCTTCACCCGGCCAGGGCACCTCGCTGCATCTGGCCGGCGAGATGCTCAACGACGCGGCCGGCATCAACATGACCCACGTACCCTACAAGGGCGATGTGCCTGCCTTGCAGGACGTGATCGGCGGCCGTGTGCCGGTGATGACGTCCAACCTCGCGGTGGTGCTGCCGCATGTGCGCAGCGGAAAATTGCGCGCGCTTGCCGTGACCACCGCCAAGCGTGCGGCGCAGTTGCCCGACGTGCCAACCATGGTTGAGGCGGGCTACAAGGATTTCGACATCAGCGTTTGGTTTTCCATCTTCACTGCATCGGCCGTGCCGCGCGAGGTGCAGGAGACGCTCAATCGTGAGTTGGTGCGCATCCTCAATTTGCCCGACGTGCGCCAGCGTTTCGCCGATGCAAGTGTCGACGCGGCACCGATGTCACTGGAGCAGGTGCGCGCTTTTGCGCTCGCCGAGCATGGGCGATGGGGGCGTATCGTCAGGAAGACCGGTGTGACATGGGATTGATCCATCATTGCTGCGCACGAGTGTCTCTACGCCACCCCACCTGCCGTACCCGTCGCGCACAGGAAGTCAAATGAACCACGACATCGCCGCCATCGACGCGGTTGTCAACATCCGCACCGCCGAAGCACTCGCGCTGCAACCGGACCGCAAGAAGTTCTATGTGGACAAAATGCGCGTCGCCCCGCAATCGTTCGCATCGGTCAGCCTCGAAGCGATGTTGGCGCAGATGGATGCGGCGGGCACCGAGCGCGCCTTCCTGATTGCCGCCAAAGTGGGCGTCAAGCATCACCCGGCCTGCTATCACGTGCCCTACGAATTGGTCGCCGATGCAGTGCAGAAATATCCGGAGCGCTTCTCCGGCCTCGCCGGCGTCGATCCCACCGAAGGCATGGAGGGCGTGCGCGCGCTCGAACACGCCGTGCGCGAATACGGTTTCATCGGCGCGCATACCTATCCGCACTGGTTTGAGTTGCCGCCCGACCATGCGCGCTACTACCCGTTCTATGCCAAGTGTGTCGAGCTCGACATTCCGATTCAGATGCAGGTCGGGCAGTCAATGGTCTATGACGCGTCCTACCCGCGCCGCAGCACCGGCCGGCCGATCACGCTCGATGCGGTAGCCTGCGATTTTCCCGAGCTCAAGATTGTCGGCATTCACGCCGGCATCCCGTGGACCGACGAAATGATTGCGATGGCGTGGAAGCACGCCAACATCTACATTGGCTGCGATGCACACCGGCCCGCGTACTGGCCCGAAGCGTTCATCAAATACATGAACAGCTACGGGCAGGACAAGGTGATTTTCGGCACCGATTTTCCGGTGCTGCCCATCGAGCGCACGCGCGCCGACTTCGATGCCATCGCGCTCAAGCCCGAAGTGCGGCGCAAGGTGCTGCGCGACAACGCGCTGCGTTTGTACAAACTGTGAGCGTGGCTTGTAAGCGTGGCGTGGCTTGTAAGCGTGACTTGTAAGCGCTGCTGATAAGTCCGCCTGTGAGCACCCCATGCAGCCTGCTGCAAGTTGATCCTGCTGCCAACCTCGCAGCAGCGCAAGACGCGCGCGCGCGCATGCGGCCCGACGCCGAGGCGCTGATCGATGGCGCCGTGCGCCTGACCCACGCGCAACTGGCCGGTCGCATCGCGCGCACCGCCACGCACTTGCGGGCCTCGGGCATCGACACCGGACAACTGATTGGCGTTGCACTCGGTGATCACGCGGCCCACGTCATCGTCATGCTGGCGCTGGCACGCATCGGTGCGGTGCTGCTGCCGCTCGATCACCGCTGGACGACGGGTGAGCAGGAGCGCGTGGCCATGCACTTTGGCGCGGCCTGCGTGCTGGTCGAAACGGGTCACACCATCGCTGGCACGCGCAACCTCGCCATTGACCAAGATTGGTTGCGTGCCACCGAAGCGGCCGTACCCGACCCGGTGATTGCACCCGGCGGTGATGCGCCGCTGTTGGTCTCGCTCTCCTCAGGCACCACCGGCCGTCCGAAGGGGCCGCGCATTTCGCACGCGCATTTCCTCGCGCGCTTTCGTACCCACTGGATCAATCTTGGTTTGGTGCCCGATGATTGCTTCGTGTGCGCGACGCCACTCTACTTCGGCGCGGGCCGCACCTTCGTCTGGTCAACGCTGTATGCCGGTGGCAAGGTGGTGCTGGCACCGCCGCCGTTTGATCCGCCCGCACTGCTCGATACCCTCGCGCGTGAACATGCGTCAACACTGTTTCTCGTGCCGACCCAACTGCGCCGCCTGCTCGTCGAATACGACTATGCGCGCGCCGATGCAAGCGCCGAGGAAAGCGCAAGCGCACACGCCGCCCCGTCAGCGTTCGCATCGCTCGCGTCGCTTGCACCACTCCTGAGATTGCGCCTGCTGTTCTCCAGCGGTGCACCGCTGGTGCGTGATGAACGCCTGGCGATTCGCGCTCGTCTCAACCCGCGCTTTTGCGAGTACTACGCCTCGACCGAAGGCGGTGGCGTCACCCTGCTCACTGCCGCCGATATCGACGCGCATGCCGATTCGGTCGGGCGCGCAGTGCATGGCGTCGAAGTGCAGGTTGTTGACGAGGCGCATCAGGTGCTGCCCCCGGGCCAGGTGGGCCGCCTGCGTTATCGCAGTCCGGGCTGTGCCACAGGCTTTTACCTTGATGACGCGGCATCGACGGACGCCTTTCACGACGGCTGGTTTTATCCCGGCGACCTTGCGCGCCTCGACGCTGACGGCTTTCTTACCCTCGCCGGGCGCGCCAAGGACATGATCATCCGTGGCGGCATCAACATTTATCCGCAAGAAATCGAAGCCGTGTTGCGCGCGCACCCCGCTGTGTACGACGCCGCGGTGACCGGCATCGCCTCGGTGGATCAAGGCGAGGAGATCGCCGCCTTTGTGGTCTTCAAGCCCGGCGCATCGCCGCCGCAAGCAGACGCATTGCGTGCATGGTGCAGCGAACGCCTCGCCCCTTACAAGCAACCGCGCTTGGTCGAAGTGCTCGATACCTTGCCGCGCAATTCGTCAGGGAAGGTGCTGAAGGCGGCGCTGGCGGAGCGCGTGAAGTCAATCAGCTACCCCGCCGAAAGGCGCATGGATAGGCCCTGATAGCCGTATGTCCGCGTAGAACCGCTCCTGGAGCGGCTCTCAGGCCGCGAAACTTGAGTTATTTCACCAACTTCACCATTTTTGCTTTCTTTAGCCGGTGAAAGCGAGTGCCCGCTTTTTAAACGTCCGTTTCAACGATTTCTTTACGTAATTCCAAGTTTTCTACGTCAGTTAAAAATAAATAATCCCAATTAATCAATTGGTTGCAAATTTTTACGCGTTAGAACGCGTGCTTGCACCGGATTTTTCTACGTTCAAACTCCAACTTGAAGACTTGCGCGCTCCCTGGGTTTGAATCATTCCGGCTCTTCGCATGCTGCGCAGAAGATTGCCGATCTTGTATTCCCGCTGCGTCGGGTTCAACCCCTCGCTCAGCTTTTCCCACAAGAGATCATTGATCTCCTTGCGCGACGCGGACCCGAACTGGGTCAAATAGTCACTCACCAGCTTGAAGTAAAAAAGATCATCCTGCCGGCGTGTGCGGATGTACTGCGCTTTGCGCGCCGTCGCCGTGGCAATCGCTGCCGACACATGCAGATTCGGCTTCCTGCCTTCGACCAGCCCGCCATTGCGCAGCCGCCGCAAGGACGCGTCGTCGAGCGGCAACTTCTTCTGCACCCGGTCCAGCGCCAGGATGTCGACCAGCGGCAGATCGGTTTTCTGCATCAGCACGCGGCTGTAAGCCGGGTCAACCAATGCGCCATGCAAGGTCATGCGCACCACATGCGGCTCGCCCAGATCGAAATCGGGCATCGGAAAGTAGCGCTTCGCCTGCCCGGCAAACATCGAGTGGATGCCGTACCCCATGGTGTCGATCATGTTGACACCCGCCATCGCGTGCGCCAAAAACGGATTGCGGTAACGATGCGGAATACACTGGCCAGACACGTAATCGCCGGGCTGGCCTTCGAAAAAGCTGCCCTCGTTGTCGAACACCAGCCGGTCAACCGTCTCGGTCACCACGATGCGCGCGCCACGCGCGTAGTCCTGATGCGCGATGCAATTGTGGAGCGCCTCCAGCACGATCTTCCGGTCGTATTTGGCCAGTTCCACCGCCACCAACTGGTCGTCCGGAAGAATCCGCAATTGCGTATTGCGGATACGCTGATACAAGGCCGATGTCGAGAGCAGAAATGGCGGACCAAAATGCTCGTAAGCGCGCTCCGCCCCTTCCAGGCGCCAGGTGATCTCGGCGGGATGCGGAGAAAGAAAATGCGCCGACTCAGGCTTGCCCAACAAAAGCAATGCCGCCCTCGTCACCCGCCCCTCGCGCGAGAATCTGGCACGGTCAAGAAAAGTCGCGTCGTCCCACCGCTGCACTTCACCCGCGCCAAACCGGCCCGTGTGTTTCTGAGCAAACAGCTCCCGCGCTTTCGCCAGCGCCTCCCCATCCAGA
>JANNCZ010000183.1:0-3594 GCA_031387185.1 Burkholderiales bacterium | reverse complement strand
CGAAGCGCGCGTCGTCCGCGTTTCCCAGCAGGCGCTCGTATTCGTCGCCGAACGCGACAACGTGGCGCGCACCGTGCGCGACTGACCCGAGGCGATTCGCGTAGCGCGGTGAGGCCAGTACCAGGCACGGCTCGACCAGGCCCAGGCAGTGGCTAAGCTCAGCATCCGACTGGCGCCAGTTCTGGCAGGCGACGATCGCGCCGAGCGTTGCCGCGGCGAGGATGGTCTCGATAAACTCGAAGCGGTTCTCAGAAAGTACCGCGATGCGGTCGCGCCGGCCGACGCCGAGACGAACCAGCGCGTGGCACAAGCGCTCGATGCGCAATTGCAACTCGCCATAGCTGATGTGGCGCTGGTCCTGGACCAGTGCGATGCGGGTTGGATAGGCCAGCGCACGCTCGCGTACTGCCGTGTCAACCGTCAGTTCGGCGGCGGCCAGCGCCAGGGGAGCAGCTGCGGCTGGTGCTTGCAGGGATGCAGTCATAGGGATGGATAATTGGCAGGCGTTGCCTGCCGTCCTTTCAGCGTGGTATCGATTTGGATTTGGATCAAGGTCTGATGCGCAAGAGGGTGAGCGGCCAGATTTAATTGAAGAGCATAATCCATCGAACCGCTTTGAGCTTGCACTGCGGCCTTTGCTGCAACGCCGGTTCGTGCCGGGGAGCGTCGCGCCCCTTGTCCCCGTTGATGAAAGGATGAAAGCGACCCCATGAAAATCCTCAGACGCGATCTGCTCGGCGCATCGATGTTGAGCCTGTCGCTGCCGCTGGCGCGGCCCGCCGCTGCCCAAGCGGATTACCCATCGAAGCCGATCCGCTTCATCGTCGCCTTTGGCGCAGGCACGGCTTCGGACACGGTCGGGCGGGCAATCGCCGACGAACTGTCCAGGCTGACCGGCGTCAGCGTGGTGATCGACAATCGCGAGGGCGCCGGTGGCAACCTGGGGCACGCGGCTGCGGCGAAAGCCGCGCCCGACGGCTACACGCTGCTGATGGGCACCGCCTTGCTGGCGCTGACCGCGCACAGTACCGCACCGCCGCTGTACGACCCGATCAGGGATTTCGTGCCGATCCTGCGGGTGGGGCAGATCCCGGCGATGGTGGTGGCGGCAAGCACGGCACCGTTCAAGACCTGGCCGGAACTGGTGGCGTACGCGAAGTCCAAGGGGGGCGCCGGCACCTACGCCACTTCCGGCAAAGGCGGTTCGTCGCACCTGCTGGCCGTGATGCTGGCGCGCGAGTTCGGGTTCGACGCGCAGGACGTGGCATACAAGATCACCAGCCAGGCGATCACCGACACCGCAAGCGGCGTGGTCGATTACTTCGTCGCCAACCTGCCGCCAGCGCGCGGGCTGCTGCAATCGGGCCAGTTGCGCGCGCTGGCGGTCGGATCAAAACGCCGTCTCGCTGACTACCCCGGCGTGCCGACCTTCGCCGAACTGACCGGCAAGCCGGACTTCGAGATCGCGCTGTGGTACGGCCTCTTCGCCCCCGCCGGAATGCCTGCCGCCATCGTGTCGCGCCTGGCCCGCGACATCGCCAAGGCTGCGGATACACCGGCGGTGCGCGCGCGGCTCGACGCTGCCGGTGGTGCGCTGTCGATCGGCAGTGCGGCGGAACTGGCACAGCAGCTGCGTGCCGACAACACGCGCTATCGCGCACTGCTCAGTGAACTGGGCCTGTTGCCGGGCGCCGGCCGGCCATGAGCGCGATCACCGGGAACTTTCATCCATGGTCGCGACGTTCAAGAGGTGCTGCATGAAGGCAAGCCGCCACTGGATTCTCTGGCTCGGCGCATTGGCGTTGTCGCTGGCCCTCGCGCCCGCGCGTGCGCAATCGGACTATCCCACTCGGCCGGTGCGCCTGATCGTGTCATTCTCGGCCGGCTCCGCCGCCGACACGGTGGGGCGGGCGATCGGCGACGAACTGGCCAAGCGCCTCGGGGTGCCGGTGGTGATCGAGAATCGCGAGGGCGCGGGCGGCAACCTGGGCAATGCCGCAGTCGCCAAGGCCGCTGCGGATGGCTATACGCTGCTGCTGGGCACCAGCCTGATGACGATGTCGGTTCACACCACCGCGCCACCGCCGTACGACGTGGTGAAGGACTTCGTGCCGATCGCGCGCGTTGGGGTGATCCCGCTGGTCGCGGTGGCGGCCGCCAATGCGCCCTTCAAGACCTGGGCAGAGCTGATCGTCCATTCGAGGGCGAATCCCGGAAAGATCAACTACGCGACCTCGGGCAAGGGCAGCTCATCGCATGTGTACACCGAAATGCTCAAGCGCGAATTCGGCTTTGACGCAGTGGACGTGCCGTACAAGAACGTCGGCATGGCGGTCACCGACACGGCGACCGGGATCAACCACTTCTTCCTGGCCAACCTGCCGCCGACCCGCGCCCTGATCCAGGCGGGCCAACTGCGTGTACTCGCCGTTGGCGCGCGGCACCGGCTGGCCGCCTTTCCCGACGTGCCAACCTTCGCCGAGTTGACCGGCCGGTCAGACCTGGAAATGGCGCTGTGGTACGGCTTCTTTGCGCCCGCCGCGACGCCGCCCGCGATTGTGGCGCGCTTGAACGCGGAATTGCTCAAGGCCGCCGACACGCCCACGGTGCGGGCCCGGCTCGACATCAACGGCGGTGTGCTGTCCCTGGGTAGTGCCGCAGAACTCGCGACGCTGGTGCGCGCGGATAACCTGCGCTTCAGGAACCTGATGCGCGAGCTGGGCCTGGTGCCCGCTGCGAATTAGGGCTGCCGGTGTGGCGCCTGCTGCATGCTGCGGCATTGGTGTAGTAAAAAATTGGAATCAGCGAGTGTCTGGAGAGGCTCTGTGGGAGCGGGTTTACGTGGCATGCTCGGCTGTAAGTCGCACCCACCAACGGTTTTAGAGGCATGCCATATTAAAAAATAATGCGTCGACCCGGTGAGAGACGCTCGCAAGGGATGATGAAAGCGGCGGCTTGGTCCGGCTTTGTCCTGCACCGCACGCGCATGCTTGGTTAGACTGGCGGTTCACCAGGAGGAGACATCACCATGAAACGCTCGACGTTCTTCGCAGCCATCCTCGCCACGCTCGCAATCCCGTTCGCCGCCTGCGCGCAAGCCCAAACCGACTGGCCGCAAAAGCCCATCACCATGGTCGTACCCTACCCGCCGGGCGGCGTCAACGATGCGGTGGCGCGCATCTACGCCAACAAGCTCGCCATCGAATTTGGCAAACCGGTGTTGATTGACAACCGCGCGGGCGCAGGCACTACGGTCGCGTCCAACTACGTCGCCAAGGCCCCTGCCGACGGCTACATTATTTACGCAGGCGGCACCTCGCTGGTGATCAACCCGACGCTCACCGGCGCCGTGCAATACGACCCGAACAAGAGTTTCGATCTGGTGTCGCTGATGTCGTTCACGCCCTTCATCCTGCATGTCAACTCTGCATTCCCGGCCAAAAACATGGCCGAGCTGATCGCCCACGTCAAGGCCAACCCCGGCAAATTCAACATCGCCAGCTCGGGCATCGGCGCCACCAACCACCTGATCGCCGAGATGCTCAAGCAACAGGCCGGCCTCGACATGACGCACGTGCCCTACAAGGGCGGCGC
>JANNCZ010000176.1:0-10111 GCA_031387185.1 Burkholderiales bacterium | reverse complement strand
CGCGTTCGTCGCCGAAACCATCGAAGCGATCAAGGCTGAGGGCGGCACCTGCACCGCACACACGGCTGATGTGACCAAAGAAGCTGAAGTCAAGGCAGCGGTGGCACGCTGCATTGACGAGTATGGGCGCATCGACATCCTGTTCAACAACGTCGGCCTGCAGGCTATCGGCGGGCCGGAAGACATCGAGGAAGAAGTGTGGGACCGGCTGATGAACGCCAACATCAAGTCGATGTATCTCACCTGCCGCCACATTCTGCCGGTGATGGTCAAGCAAAAGAACGGCGTGATCGTCAACAATTCATCGATGGCGGCAATCAGTTTTCTGTATCCGAGCATTGCCTACTCGAGTTCCAAAGGCGCGGTTGATGCCTTCACGCGCAACGTGGCGGTGCAATACGCCGGCAAAGGCATTCGCGTCGTCGCGGTGCGCCCCGGTTTGATGGCGACACCACGCATCACCAACCGCATGAAGGCGAAATTCGGTCAGGCTTACGCCGAGGCGCTCGATGCACGCAACAAGATCGTACCGATGGGGTATATGGGTGATGCCTGGGACGTGGCCAAGGCTGTCGCATTTCTCGCCAGCGATGACGCAAAATACATCACCGCCACGGAACTGGTCATCGACGGGGGCTTGAGCGCCAGCGCGCTCGGGCATCCGTGGAGCGATGAAGAAAAGAATCTCTGATGTGCAGCGGGCGCTGCGATTCAGACAGACTCAAACAAGAGGAGACAACATGCCAAACAAAATCCGCGCTGCAAGCGGCCACTTTGCATTGCGATTGACTGCGTCATTTTCTGCGTCATTTGCTGCGTCATTTGCTGCGTCGTGTGCTGCGTCATGTGCTGCTGCGCTCATGTTGTGCACATCTGGCGCGCACGCGCAATACCCCGACAAACCGATCCGCATCATGGTACCCTTTGTCGCAGGCGGCGTGTCGGACAATGTGGCGCGGCAGGTGTCGCTCAAGATCACCGAGCAGACCGGGAAGACTTTCGTGGTGGAAAACCGCGGCGGCGCGGGCGGGCGCATCGGCTACGAAGCTGGCGCCAAGGCCGCAGCCGACGGCAACAACATCACTGCCACCGATGCCACCTTCACCATGCTGCCGGGCATCTTCGGCACCAAACTCACCTTTGAGCACAGCGACCTCACGCCGGTTTTGTTGATTGCGCAAATGCCTTTCATCATCGTGAGCAAAGCTGATGGCAAGATCAAGACCCTGCAAGACCTGGTGACGCAAGCCAAGGCGAATCCGCAGAAGCTCAACTATGGCAGCTCTGGCAACGGCGGCGTCAATCACCTGGTGACCGAGTTGTTCTCGCGCAGCGCCGCAGTGTCGATGCAGCAGATCCCCTACAAGGGCATGGGCGATGCGGTGGTCGGCTTGCTCGGCAGTCAGGTCGATTTGATCATTACGGCCATGCCAACCGGTCTGCCGCATGTCAAGAGCGGCAAGATGACCGCGCTGGCGGTGTCGTCGGCCAAACGTGCTGCGGCTGCACCCGAAGTGCCCACCGCGAGCGAACTCGGCGTACCTTTTGTGTCCAACAACTGGGTCGGCTTCACTATCCCGAAAGGCGCGCCGCGCGAGGCCTACGAATGGCTCGCCAAAAGCGTGCTCGCGGCGATGGCCACACCAGATTTGCAGGCACGCATCGCCGGCATGGGCGCCGAGCCAAACCTGTTGATTGGTGAGGAATACGGCAAGATGATCCGCGCCGAGACCGCGCGCTGGAGCGATGTCGTCAAGGCAGCCGGCATCAAGGTCGAGTAGCGCCCTCTCTAGCCTCCGCCCCACACCACATCGCGCAGTGCGCTACGGCGCACGGCATTGCCCACTACACGCAATCAAGGCCTCGCATGAGCACCAGCAGCACACCGGATCCCCGCAGCACCATCGCCGGGCAACTCGCCCATCTTGTCACCTCCACCACCCTCGAAGACATTCCCGCGCTCGCCTGCGAGCGCGCCAAGATGAGCATTGCCAGCACCGTGGCGAGCGCGGCGATGGGCATCAGCATTCCCTCGGCGGCGGCAGTGCGGGCCATCGAAGAAGAGCACGGCGGCGCGCCCCAGGCCAGCGTCTGGTTCTGCGGCGGCAAACTGCCCGCACCCAACGCCGCACGCGTCAACGCCATCGCCAGCGACGCAGCGGCGTCGGACGACAGCGACATGCGCAGCATCGCGCATATCGGCACTATCGCCTCGGCCACCTCGATGGCAATGGCGGAAAAGCTCGGGTGCAACGGCCGCGAGGTACTCACCGCCATGGTGCTTGGCTACGAGGTTGCCGGACGCATCGACGAAGCCCTCACGCCGGGGCGCATGCAGCGCGGCTTTCATGGCTCGGTCTCGACGGTGTTCAGCGCGGCGGTTGCCAGCGGCACCTTGCTCAAGCTGACTGAGCGCCAGATGACGCACGCCATCGCACTCGCAGCTACGTCGATTGGCGGCCTCGCGATTGCTGCCGACACCAGTTGCGCACGCGAATATCACGCCAGCCTCTCAACCATGCTCGGCACGCAAGCCGCCCTCGCAGCGGCACGTGGCTTCGAGTCTGAAGTCACCTCGCTCGAAGCACCGCGCGGCTTCTTCGCTGCACTCGGTGGCCAAGACCTCGAAGCGGTCACCGCCAACTGGGGCGACTCGTGGGACATCGTTACCGACATGGCCATCAAGCTGATGCCCGGCGGCCATCCGTTTCACGCCATTGCCGAAGCCGCAGCGATGGCGGCCATCGAAGGCCATGTCGATGCGCGGGAAGTCGAGCGCATCACCATCAGCGCCGCGCAAATGCGCGACTGGGGCGCGAAGTCACACCCGCGCGACCTGATCGGCGCCGCGCACAGCGTGGTCTATTTCGTCGCCGCCTGCGTCGCCGACCGCCGCTTTGGCTGGGAGCACATGACCGAAGCCAAGATGACCGAGCCGCTCATCACGGCCTTGCAAGACAAGGTCGTGTTTGATCAGAACCCGCCGCCACTGCCGGATCGCTTCACCCATCGCCACGGCGGCACGGTGACAATCACCATGCGCTCTGGCGTGACGCACACGCACACCTGCAAGGCCGCACGTGGCTCAGGGGCGCGCGGTATTGATTGGAGCGATGTGGATGACAAGTACCGGCGGCTGGTGGCGTTGTCGGGGTTGCCGACGTCGAAAATTCAGGGCAGTCTAGAAATGATTCACGGCTTCGAGAAACTTGAAATCATGCAACCACTGCTGAAGTTGCTTGCTGTTCAGATCTGAGTTCCATTGCACGTGCACCTACGGCAATCACGGGCACCGAGTAACAGAAGCATTCGCATATCACTCACCAAATCCTTCCATGTACTTGGGATTGGTCGAGACATCGCCAGGCCCCTCATAGAGTCCTAGCGAAGCGCCCATGCGGCTGGCAATCGACGGCGGTTGCAGTAGCTTGCGCAAGCGATCCGGTGTGCAAGGCACCTCAGTCACGCGCACCCCGGTCGCATGCCGTATCGCCCCAAATATCGCCGGTGCGGTCGCAATCAGCGCAGGCTCGCCAACCCCCTTGGCGCCATAGGGCGCCAGCGGCTCGGCGTCTTCGATCAGGTGCGTGGTAATCGGCGGCACATCGCCGATGGTGGGGATGAGGTAGTCGTGCAGGTTGTCGGTACGGCCGCTGATGTATTCCTCCATCAGTGCCATGCCGAGGCCTTGGGCGACGCCGCCGTGGATTTGGCCTTCGACCTGTGTGGGGTTGACGGCGCGGCCGACGTCGTGCGCGGCGTGGATGTGCAGCACTTTGACTGTGCCGAGGTCGATATCGACTTCGACTTCGGCGATTTGCGCGGCGAAACCGTAGGTGGCGTAAGGCACGCCCTGGCCGTCGGCGTCAAGCGGGATGGTGGGCGGGTTGAAGGTGCCGCTTCCGACCGCGATGTCGCCGCGTGCGTCAACAGGCAAGCTTGCGAGGTCCAGGCGTTTCTCTACAGAGGTGCATGCGCTCCTCGTGTCGCCGCCGTCTTCGTAGCCCTCATCGCGGCCGACCAGCGTCGCGGCTTCGAGCGTGAGGGTCGCGCTATGCGCCACACCGAGCAAACCACACAACTGGCGCTTCAGGTCTTCGCTCGCAAATTTGGTGGCGTTGCCCGAGACAAACGTCTGGCGCGATGCCGATGACTTGCCGGCGTCGCGGGTTTGGTCAGTGTCGCCATGCACCTGATCGATCAACGCGACCGGCACGCCGAGCGCATCGGCGGCGATCTGCGGCATGATCGTGTAGGTGCCCTGCCCGATTTCCTGTGCGCCGTTGTAGAGCATGAAGCGGCCTCTGTTGCGCAAGCCAATCGTCATGGTCGATGGATTGGCGATGACGGTGTTGCCGATGCCGTACCACATGCAGGCCACCCCAGCACCATAACGCTTGTTGCCGTGCCCCGAAGAAGCGCTCCTGGAGCCATTCTTGCGGGCCGCATCGCCAACGGCGTTGTGCCATGCGGGTCGCAGGGCTTCGAGGCATGCGGCCATGCCGACGCTGGCTTCGAGAGTGTGGCCGGTCGCCGTGGTGTCGCCGGCGCGAATCGCGTTCTTGACGCGAAACTCGAAGCGGTCCATCCCACATTGCTCTGCCAGATCGTCCATCAGCGCTTCAGTGGCGATACAGGCTTGCGGCACACCGAAGCCGCGAAAGGCGCCGGCGATGGCGTTGTTGGTGTAGACCGCGCGCGTCAGCGCCTTGACGTTGGCGACCCGGTATGGCCCGCTCGCATGCACCGGCACGCGGTTGGCGACGGTCGAGCCCCACGAGGCATAGGCGCCGGTGTTGAAGTCGCCGTGAAAGTCGACCGCCGTGAGTTGCCCTTCCGCATCGCAGCCCAGCGTCACTTGAATGTCAGACGGATGGCGCTTGGTGGTCGAGACCATCGACTCGGGCCGCGTGTAGACGATGCGCACGGCGCGTTTCATTTTCCATGCGGCCACCGCGAGCAGAGGCTGGATCGAAATATCGAGCTTGCCGCCGAATCCGCCACCGATGGCGGAGGGCACGATGTGGACGGCGTCCATGGCGAGCTTCAACACGCGCGCGACTTCTTCCTTGTCCATATAGGGCGTTTGCGTGCAGGCGAAGATGCGGATGCGCTGCTTCCCGTCTTGCTCGAACACCTCGGCGTAACCCGCTTCAGGCTCGATGTAAGCGTGCTCGACATGGCCGGTGCGAAAGGCGCCCGCTGCGGTAAAGGCGGATTTCTTGAGCGCCTTTTTCACATCACCCTTGACTACGCGCCCACGGCAGAGCACGTTGTCGGGCGCGAAGCCGTGCAGCGCTGTGCTGCTGTCGGCCTCGGCGGCGGCGAGTGCGGATGCGCTGGTGTCGCGTGCGGTCTCAGGGGTCCACGTGATCGGGATCGCGCTCTCGGGGATGGCGCGGATCGCGTCCTCCGCGCCAATCAAGCCCAGCACCGCTTCGCCGCGAAAGCGCACGTGGCCAATGTCACCACCGCCAGCGGGCGGCCCGGCCAGCACCGGCTGATCCTTCGGCGTGGGGAACACCGCGAACGAATTCTCCGGCACATCGGCCGATGTGATGATGCCTTCGATCTGCGGATACGCATTGCGCAAGGCATCGAGATCGCCCAGCGTGAACGACGCGCGCGCGTGCGGCGAGCGGATGATGCGCAACGTGAGCGCGCCTTGCGGCACCACATCGGCGCCAAACTTTTCGGTGCCGGTGAGTTTGGCCGGGCCATCGAGACGTTCCAGACGCGCGCCGACCGCGCCACCAGCCGGCACATCCTCCAGCGCAATGCCGGCGCGCGCGTGCGCCGGCACAACCCCCGCCAACGACAACACCGCCTCCACAATCTTGCGATAGCCGGTACAGCGACAGAGAACCCCGCCGAGCGCGTCGAGCACATCAGCTTCGGTTGGCACAGGATTGCGCGCCAGCAAATCCGTCGCCGCCATCAACATCCCTGGCGTGCAGATGCCGCACTGCGCGGCACCGTGTTTGAGAAAGGCGCGCTGCAAATCATTGAGCCTGCCGTCCTTGGCCAGGCCTTCGACGGTGGTGACGCTGCAGCCTTCGGCCTGCGCCACCGGCGTGATGCAGGCGCACACTTGCCTGCCATCGAGCAGCACGGTGCAGGCACCGCAATCGCCCGCGTCGCAGCCAACTTTGGTACCGGTCAAGCCGAGGTCTTCACGCAGGGCATAGACCAGACGCTTGGAGGGCGCGCAATGCAATATCGCTGGCGCGTCGTTGACGGTGAGGGAAAAACCAGCAAGATCAGCTCCCACCAACGCTTTCAGGCCATCATTCGCTATGTCATTCATCGCCCTGCTCCCTTGCCTTGCGGCGCTGCGGCCTCGGCCAGCGCCTGTTGCACCAACGTGACCGCAGCATCGAGGCGATAGGCGGCACTGCCGCGCACATCGTCTATCGGCGTCAATTGCTTGAAGTCATCCGCAGTCACCAGCGCCGCCGCGTCGGCTGCGGGCCGGCCAATCAGCCGTGCTTCGAGAGCCGAGAGACGCTGCGCCACCGCCGAGCACGCGCCCACCGCCACGCCTGCGAGGGTGATGCGCGCGGCTTCATCTATCGACAGCGCCACCGCCACCATCGCTATCGAAATCACCAGATAGCGCCGGTGACCAAGCTTGAGAAACACGCTGCGCGTGCCGGCGCGCCACTTCGGGATCAACACGGCCGTCATCAGCTCATCTGCACGCATCAGGGTCTTGCGGTTGCCCACAATGAAATCAGTCAACGCCACCTGGCGCAGGCCGCGTTGCGACGCCAGCTCCACCCGCGCGCCAAGCGCCATCAGCGGCGGAACACCATCGGCGGCAGGCGAGGCATTGCACAGATTGCCCGCCACGGTGCCGGCGTTTTGAATCTGCACGCCGCCCACTTCACGTGCCGCCGCACGCAGTGCAGTGAACTGGCCTTCGTATTGCGCCGGCAGCGGCGCCGCGATCAACTCGCTCCAGGTCACGGTCGCGCCGATGCGAAACAAATTGCCTTCGTCACGCACACCGCGCAATTGCGCGACACGGGTGATGTCGAGAATGTCGCTCGCGACCGGGCGGCCAACGTGCGCCGGATAAAAATCGGTGCCGCCGGCGAGCACCGAAAGGGGCCGCTCGGCAGCAGAACGCCCGGCAGCGGGCCGCGCCGCCAGAATGGCCAAGGCATCGGCCAGCGCAGCTGGCCGCAGGTAGTCGTAGGTGTGCATAGCCGCTATAGTACAGAGATGCAACGCAGCGGGGAGAGGCGCAATGTGGTTGAAAAATTGCTGGTACGTGATTGCGTGGGAACACGAAATTCCGGCTGACGGATTTCTCGCGCGCACGGTGCTGGGCGAACCGCTGCTGGTGTATCGCACCTCTATTGGCGACGCCTGCGGACAGCTCGCGGTGCTCGAGGACCGCTGTTGCCACCGCCAGGCCCCGCTCTCCAAAGGCAGGCGCGAAGGCGACGCGATTCGCTGCGGCTATCACGGCCTGAAATTCGACGCGAGCGGCGCATGCATCGAAGTACCGGGCCTCGACAAAGTGCCGCCGGGCGCACGTGTGCGCACCTACCCCGTGGCCCTGCACAACAAATGGATTTTTGTCTGGATGGGTGAGCCGGCGCTTGCCGACACCACTCTGCTGCCCAACAATTATTCCAACCACGATCCGGGCTGGCACTACCAGCCCGGCTACATGCACTACGACACGCCGTACCTGCTGATCTGCGACAACCTGCTCGACTTCTCGCACCTGAGTTACGTGCACGAGAAAACGCTCGGCGGCTCACCCGCAATCGCCCAGGCCCGGCCCCAGATCGAACGCGTAACCGAAACAGGCCAGCGCGGCCTGCGCGTCATCCGCCACGTACCCGACGTGCCACCCCCGCCCTACTATCACAAGATTCAAACGCTCAAAGGCAACATCGACCGCTGGTTCATCTACGACTTCCTGTTCCCCGCGACCCTGTTGATGCAATCCGGCGGCAAGCCAGTCAGCGACCCGGAAGGTGACATGACCAACGCGGTGCAACTGCACAGTTGCCAAACGCTCACGCCCGAGACAGAAACCAGCACGCACTACTTCTTCCAGCAGTCACACCAAACCGGAAAAGGCGACGAGACCGTCACCCAAGGCATCTACAACAGCCTCGTGATGGCCTTCAACGAAGACCGCGACATGATCACTGCGCAGCACCGCAACCTGAACCCCGATGCGGCAATGCTGCCGCTGTGGATGGATGCGGCGCTGGTGCAGTGGCGCAAATTGCTGGAGCAGGAAGTAGCCGGCGAAAAAATCAGGCAGGCGGTGGCTTAGCGCGGAAACGGGGCAAACCTCCGATTCCGCCTCTCTGTGTGTGCCATCGCACGGAATACGCGTTCACGTCATGCGAGCATCTGGCCTTCTCTTGAATCCAGATTAAAGGCAGAATCCCATGACCAATTCCCGCGTTGCAAAAACCCTGCTGCTTTCGGCTCTGCTGGCTGCTGCCGGCACGGCGATTCCCGCCCTGGCGCAAGTCACCTTCAATATCAGCATCGCGCCGCCCGCACCGCAATATGAGCCTGCACCACCACCCGCACCGGGTTACGTCTGGGCGCCGGGGTACTGGGGCTGGCACGGCGACCGCTACGTCTGGGTACGCGGCCGCAGCATCGTGCAGCGTACCGGCTACAACTGGGAACCGGATCGGTGGGAGCAGCGCGACGGCCGGTTCTATCGGCACACCGGCAACTGGGCGCGCGATCCGGACTACACGGTCGTCAAGGTGAAAAAGGAAAAGAAGCCCAAACACCGGGATGATGATGACGACCATGACCACGGCAATGGCGGCAAGCATGGCAAAGGCAACAAGCACCACTGATGATGCACCCCATTCCCCGCTTGCCGGAGCGCAACCCGGGTGCCGTCCTGGCACGCCACCTGTGGGCGTGCCTGCGCCGGCTCAGCGCGGGTTCGACGGTCCTTCAACAATCCAGAAAAAGCGCTCGCGCGCAACCGCGCCGGCCCTGACGATTGCTTTAACGCGGCCTCAACTCGGCATCCACGGTCCAGATAAAGCGCTCGCGTATGACAACATTGGCCTTCACTTCAGTGCGCCTGGTGTGCTTGACGCCAGCGCGCTCGGCCTCGATCACATAATTGCCGGGTTCGAGTTTGATTAGCATCAAGGGCCCGTCGGACCTGTCGTTGACCAGCAGATTCGTTCCTGACTTCACACGGACGTTCACATCGGATGACCAGTAGCCATGCGGCTGGCCGCGTTCGATTTCCGTGAATTCGAGCAGCAGGCCGAAATCTTTGGCGGCGCGACGGATGTGAATCTCTTCATCGTCACCGACACCGCCGGAGAGGTAACTCACGGCATTCTGCATTTTTTTTGCAGGCAACTGTCCAAAAGCGTTGGGACACAAGGCTGCCAGGGCCAAAACGGCTGCGATCCAATATCCATGCGGGTTTGCGGGCATCGGCATCTCCGGTTATGTCTGAATCATGCTCCCATTATGCAAAAAGCCGCGCCAATTCGGCGCCCGGGCTCGGCGCACGCATGAAGGCCTCGCCGACCCGAAACGCGTTGACATCGCGGTCGCGCATGCGCTTGACATCGTCAGGTCCAAGGATGCCCGATTCTGTGACGACCAATTTATCCGCAGGGATGCGCGGCAGCAGTGAAAGCGTGGCGTCCAGAGTGGTCTCAAAGGTGCGCAGGTTGCGGTTGTTGATGCCGAGCAGGGGTGTCTTCAGTTGCAGCGCAGTGTCCAACTCGGCGGCGTCGTGCACTTCAACCAATACGGCCATGCCGAGCGCGTGCGCGATGGCCTCAAACGCTTTCATTTGATCCAGATGCAGCGCAGCGGCAATCAGCAAAATGCAGTCTGCGCCCCAGGCGCGCGCTTCGAACACCTGGTACTCATCGACCATGAAGTCCTTGCGCAGCACCGGCAGCGCACAGGCAGCGCGCGCCGCTTGCAGGTAGGCGGCCTTGCCCTGGAAGAACTGTTCGTCGGTGAGCACCGAGAGACAGGCCGCGCCGTGGGCGGCGTAGTCGGCGGCGATCTCGGCGGGTCTGAAATCGGCACGGATCACGCCCTTTGACGGGCTGGCCTTTTTGATTTCGGCGATCAC
>JANNCZ010000608.1:0-19050 GCA_031387185.1 Burkholderiales bacterium | reverse complement strand
CAGCTTCGATTGCCGCACGAATTGATCCGGGTTGGCCAGCGCGACACTGCGCGGCGCACCGGCCATCGGCCCCATTTCGTTGCTGCCCAGCACCACGCCATCGGCGAGATAGCTGCGCGGCACCGGGCTGGCGGCGAAGGCACGCGCGAGCCAGCCGTCGTGCAAAAACTCATTGGCGTTTGAAGCCGTGTCCCAAATTTCGATGGAGCGAAAGTGCGAGAGATTTGCATTCGGGTAACCAACGCCTTCCACCACTGCCATCTGACGCCCTTGCCAGAGCGGCAACAACGGCGCAAGCGCGGGATGCAACCCTGCGCGCTCGCTCAACTGCACCACCTCCTCACGCTTGATGCCGATGCGCGGGCGCAGCGTGGCGTAGGCCGCATCCGCAAACGGCACGACGGTGTTGAGGCCATCGTTGGCACCCTTGAGTTCGATCAAGATCAGGAGATTGCCGGGTGGTGCAGCCAAGGTCTGACTGCGCGCATTGCCCCAAGTGAGCAGAGGTAGCGCTGCGCCCACACGCAAGCTTTGTTGCATCCATTCACGCCGGTTCATGACATGCCTCGCTTCCGCTTTTTGCTTGGTTGTTTCGCTGGCTTGTTTCACTTCTTCACTTCAACTGATACACCGGATCCAGCAGCAAGGCCTTGAGCAAGGCATGCGGCGTCAACTCAGCGCCGAGCGGCGTGGCCGGCTCGGCCGGCAACACCGCACGCTTGATCGCCGCATACGGCTGCCCGGCAAACTGCGCGAGGAACTTGCCGCTGTCAAACTGAATACTTGCGGCGGCACGCGCGAAGCGCTCACGCCCTTCCTGGCCCATGCGCCCGGCGTTCTTGACCTGACCAAAGTCCTGGCGGCGCATGGGTGAGTCTTGGGTTGCCGTCATCATGGGCACCGCCGCCATCATCGGCTGTTGCGGCATGCCACCAGCCCGATCGTTCAATACGTCGCGCATCTCATCGACACGGAACATGCGCTCGACGAACTGCTTGCGCGCCAGCAGCGTGGTGCTGTTGATCCAGGCCTCGCCACCGGGCCAGCCGCGCACATTGGGTGGCGCGAATAAATTCTGGCCAAGCCCTGCCGCGATCATCGCAAACGGCAGCGGGTCGGCGTAGCTGATGCCAAACTGCCGTACCGTGCCCGCCACCAGCTCCACCGGGCTTTTCACCAGCGCTGCGCGATGTTCTGGCGCATAAAAGCGCGGTGAAGTGAAGATGCTGCGCAATGCCGTTTTGATGTCGTACCGGCTGGCGCGAAAAGCGTTGGCGATGCGCGTGATCTCCGCTTTGTTGGCAGCCGTAGCCACGTCGGGCGATACGAACTCTTGCCACATTTTCTTGATCACGAATTCCGCGGCGGCTGGCTGCGCCAGCAGAATGTCGAGCACCGCATCACCATCAAAATTGCCGCTGCGGCCGAGCACAGTTTTGGTCTCGGCGTCATGCTGTCCGGGCCGGAACTTGAACGCCGCGTTGTCTTCCATATCGACGCCCCAGCCAGTGAAGGCGCGCGCCGCCTCCTTGATGTCGCGCTCGCTGTAGTGGCCCTCGCCGAGAGTGAACAGCTCCATCACTTCACGTGCGAAATTTTCGTTGGGCTGGCCTTTGCGGTTGGTCGCCGAGTCGAGATAAATAATCATCGCCGGATCTTTGGCGGCGGCGTGCAGCAGGTCGCCGAAATTGCCCAGCGCGTGCTGGCGCAGCAGCACATTTTGGCGGTACATCAGTTGCGGCGACTTCACTTTTTGCACGCTCGATACAAAGTGGTTGTGCCAAAACAGCGTCATGCGCTCGGCCAGGGGCGCAGGGGTTTGCAGAATCTGCGTCATCCACCAGGTCTTAAGTTCGAAGTTGCGCAATGCCTCGCGCTGCTGAAACGCGCGGCGCTCTTCTTCGCTCAAGGTGCGCAAACGCGCGGGGCGTTCCACCGTTTCATTGACCCACTCTGGCGCAGCAATGCGCAGCGGCGCGGCAGTGGACGAAGACAAAATACGATTGACCGCTTCTTCGCGCGTCAGGCTGGCAAAGACCCTGACATCACTCTCGGGCGGCGTGAAGCCGGCGCGCGCAAGCAGATGACGGGCGTCGTCTGCACCGAGTACAGCAGCGTGTGCGGTACTGGCGAGCAGCGCCGCGATCAGCCCGGCGAGGCCGAATGCAAATGCGAGGCGTCGCAACATGGCGAAATCATCCTTTGGATGGATCGCGATATATATCGCGGCCATGGTTACGGATTTGCTCACGCAGCGCGCGCCGCTCGTCAGGCGTCATGCGCTGCCCCTGCTGACCACCTTGGGCGTTGCCTTGCTGCCCACCTTGTTGGCCGCCCTGCTGCTGATTGCGCTCGATCTGTTCGCGGCGTTGTTGCTGACGCTCGGCGCGCCGCTCTTCGACGTTGCGCCCACCTCCTTGGCCAGCTTGCGCTCCTTGTGCACCTTGGCCCCCCTGGCCTGCATGGCCACCTGGCCCGCCATGGCGCGGCTGCGCCCACACCGCTTGCGTGGCAGCGAGCAAACCGAGGCAAAAAATCAAGATTGAGCGTTTCATGATGGCCAGTTAACGGCGTGGCGAAACAGGAGTTGACGCATGATACGGTTTCACTCCTGTTCAAGTGGTAAAAAGTTGTAACCCTGCACGACTCCCTGCGCACCTTCCGGTGCATCTCGCATTGCACCTTCCCGCGCTCTTTGAGAGGCGCCGCGCCTCACTCTACAATTCCGCCATGCACACCGAAACCTACGACACCATCATCATCGGCGGCGGCAGCGCCGGCTGCGTGCTCGCCAACCGTCTCTCCAAAGACCCCGCGCACAAAGTCCTGCTGATCGAAGCGGGCGGGCGCGACGACTGGATCTGGATTCACATTCCGGTAGGCTACCTCTATTGCATCGGCAATCCGCGCACCGACTGGATGTATCGCACCACCAAAGACCCCGGCCTCAACGGGCGCGACATCCATTACGCGCGCGGCCTTGGGCTGGGCGGCTGCTCGCTGATCAACGCCATGGTCTACATGCGCGGCCAGGCGCGCGATTACGACGAATGGGCGGCGCTGACCGGCGATTCAAGCTGGAACTGGAACAACGTCCTGCCCGTGTTCAAACAACACGAAGACCACCACAAGGGCGCGTCAGAACACCACGGCGCCGGCGGCGAACTGCGCGTCGAAGAGCAGCGCCTCTCCTGGGCCATTCTCGACCGCTTCCGCGACGCCGCGCACGAGGCCGGCATTCCGCATACCGATGACTTCAACCGCGGCGACAACAATGGCTCGGGCAAATTCGAAGTCACCCAGAAAACCGGCATCCGCTGGCACGCCCGCAAGGCGTTTTTGCCGACCGACACCGAGGCGCTGCGCTACAACCTGCGCATCGTGCGCAATTCGCACGCGACGCGCCTGCTGTTCGAAGGCAAACGCTGCACCGGCGTCGAAATTTTGAGCAAGCATCGCAACGAGACGGTGCAATGGCGGGCGTTGGCCATTGCGGAAACCATCCTCGCCACCGGCTCGATCGGCACCCCGCAACTGCTGCAGCTTTCCGGCGTCGGCCCGGCCAGCCTGTTGCAACAGCACCAGATCCCGGTGGTGCATGCGCTTGAAGGCGTCGGCGCCAACCTGCAGGACCATCTGCAACTGCGCATGGCCTACAAGGTCAAGGGCATCAAGACCCTTAACACCATGGCCAACAGTCTCTGGGGCAAAGCCATGATGGGCCTCGAATACGCATTCAAACGCAGTGGCCCTCTGTCGATGGCGCCATCGCAGCTCGGCATCTTCACGCGCTCCTCTGCAGAGCAGGCGACCCCCAACCTCGAATACCACGTGCAGCCGCTCTCACTCGACAAATTCGGCGACCCGCTGCACTCCTTCCCTGCCTTCACTGCGTCAGTGGCCAACCTGCGCCCCACGTCGCGCGGCCATGTGCGCATCCAGAGCGCGCGCCATGAAGACAAACCGCAAATCCATTGCGCCTATCTGTCCACTCCGGAAGACCGCAAGGTGGCCGTAGACTCACTAAGGCTCTCGCGCCGCATCGCTGCCATGCCTGCGCTCGCGCCCTACACACCTGATGAGTTTCTCCCCGGCCCGCAGTATCAAACTGATGAAGAACTTGCGGTCGCCGCAGGTAACATCGGCACCACGATTTTTCACCCGGTCGGCACTTGCAAGATGGGGCGAGAGGATGACGATTCTGCGGTGGTTGATGCGCAGTTGCGTGTGCGCGGGTTGCAAGGTTTGCGCATCGTCGATGCGTCGGTGATGCCGACGATTACGTCGGGCAATACCGCAGCGCCGACAATGATGATTGCGGAAAAAGCGGCGGGGATGATATTGGCGGACCGCGCCAAGGCCTGATCAAGGGACTTCGCGCCAATTCTCGTTCTGCAAAACAACCGGTCAAAGGAAACATCAGCGTGAAGATGTCTTCGATCCCTTTCGGCACCACCGACTGGTCCGCCATCACACCCTTCGAACACAAGGGCGAGCGCGGCGTGGCGATGTGGCGCACGCAGCAGTTCGGCGCGATTCGCGTGCGCATGGTCGAGTACACACCGGGCTATCTGGCCGATCACTGGTGCGTGAAGGGGCATATCCTCTTGTGCATTGAAGGCGAGTTGCATACCGAACTCGAAGACGGCCGCGCCTTCATCCTCAAGCCTGGCATGAGCTATCAGGTGGCCGACAATGCTGAGGCGCATCGCTCGTCTACTGCGGTGGGCGCGAAATTGTTCATCGTTGATTGAGCCAACCTGTGATCTCGCCTGTGAGCCGCTTGTACCAATGGTTTTGACGGCATGCATCTTGAAACGCGCTTCCACCAAGGCTTTCAGCCGTCTGTGATTCAGCAATGACGCCGGGAATCGAATACGCGCTCGGCGCCCTGGTGTGCTTCGGCCTGGGCGACTTGATCTACAAGCGTGGCGCGGCGGCGGGCGTGCAGGCGCATCAGTTCATGATGTTGCAGTCGTGGGTGTTTTTGACGACGGTGGTTGCCTACGGCTGGCTCGGCGGCACACTCGCGTATGTGCCGGGCGTGTGGTGGGGCTGTGTCGCGGGTTTGTTCATGGTGACCGGCTTCTACAACTTTGCCTACAGTCTGAAGACCGGCTCGATCAGCGTGAACGCCCCGGTGTTTCGCCTGAGTTTTGTGATCACCGTCGTGCTGGCGGTGGTGTTGCTGGGCGAGCCGCTGACGCTGTTCAAAATCACCGGCTTCGCGCTGGCGCTCGCCGCCGTGTGGCTGCTGCTCGTCGCGCCGGCAACGGTGAATGCGGCGGGCATGCAGCCCGCGCAGCGCGCATCGCTGATGCGCGTATTGCTTGCCACGGTGGCGGTGGGCATCGGCAACCTGATCTACAAATACGGCCTGGCCGCCGGTGCCACGCCCGCGTCGATGATGTTGGCGCAGGCCTGCGTGGTGGTGAGCATGTCCACCGTGTTCACGGCGTTGGTGGAGCGCACGATCCGGCCACCGCGAGCGGCATGGCATCACGCACCCGCAGCCGGCGTGGTGCTGGGCGCGGCGTTCATTTTGTTGTTGCAGGCATTGGCGCGTGGCGAGGCCAGCGTGGTGGTGCCGGTCGCCCAGATGGGCTTTGTCGTCACCGCTCTGTTGGGCTTTGTGCTGTTGCGCGAGCCTTTCACTGCGCGCAAGGCTGCGGGGCTGGTGGTGGCAGTGGGCGCGCTCGCGTGCCTTGCGGCGGGTTAGCGCAGCGCCGGGAAAATGATCCCCTGCGCCATAAAGGCATTGCCGTGCTCCATCAACGAAACCCGTGTTGTTCGAGGCGTGGCAGCGCGAGATAGTTGAGCGTCTGCATTTCCTCAATGCGGCTGACGGTGCGCGCGAATTCATTGACCAGCACACCCGAGGTATAGAGCTGGTCCGCTGGTACGTCAGCCGACAGAATCATCTTCACGCGCGCGTCGTACAGTACGTCGATCAGCCAGGTGAAACGGCGCGATTCGGCGGCCTGGCGCGGCCCCATCGCCGGAATATTGGCGACCATGATGGTGTGAAAGCGTTTGGCGAGGTCAACGTAATCGGTGTACGAGCGCGGCCCGCCGCAGATCTGCTTGAAGTCAAACCAGACGATGCCACCAGCACGGCGGATATAGGGAATCTCGCGGCCTTCGACATCGAGCGTCTGCGTTTCGTCCTCGACCTCCGCGATGCGTTCAAACTCGGCGGCGAGCGCGCTGCCCGTCTCCGGCGTAACCGGCGTGTGAAACACCTTGGCGGTTTCCAGTGCACGGCGGCGGTAATCGACACCGGCATCGACGTTGATCACATCGAGACGTTCCTTGATGAGTTCAATCGCGGGGATGAACTGCGCGCGCTGCAGACCATCCTTGAACAGCAGGTCGGGGTGATAGTTGGACGTCATGCACAACATGACGCGGTTGTCGAATAGATGGTGCAGCAAGCGTGCGAGGATCATCGCGTCGGCGATATCGTTGACGTGGAATTCGTCAAAGCAGATCAGGCGGTAGTTGCCGGCGATATCCAGTGCCACTTGCTGCAACGGGTCTTCGGTGGCCTTGAGTTCGTCGAGCGCCTGATGCACGTCGCGCATGAAGTGGTGAAAATGCACGCGGCGCTTTTTGACCAGCGGCACGCACAGGTAAAAGCTGTCCATCAAAAAACTCTTGCCGCGCCCCACTCCGCCCCACAAATACACGCCGCGCGGTAATTCCGGCTTGATGAATACCTTCTTGAGCGCATTGTTGCGGCGCGCCTTGTAGCCGGCCCATTCGTCGTACAGCTCCTGCATGCGCTGCACCGCCGCCATCTGCGCGTCGTCGGCGATGTAGCCGCGCCGCGCCACCACCTTGCGGTAATAGTCGAGCACCGTCAACTCGCCGGCTTCGGCCTGCGAGTTGAGGTCTTCTATTGAGTCGTCTTCGGTGTCGAACGCCGAGTCGCGCATGAATCAGATATGAATCGAGCGCTTGTCCGCGCCCAGCATCGCTTCCTTCATGACTTCGGAAAGCGAAGGATGCGCGTGACAGGTGCGCGCCACGTCCTCGCTGGACGCCATGAACTCCATCGCCAACACAGCTTCGGCGATTTGCTCAGACGCATGCGCGTGCAGCACATGCACACCGAGAATGCGGTCGGTGCGTGCGTCGGCCAGCACTTTGACAAAGCCCTGTGGCTCGCCTTGCGAGAGCGCGCGGCCATTGGCCGAGAACGGAAAGCTGCCGACCTTGTACTGCGCGCCATCGGCTTTCAACTGCTGCTCGGTCTTGCCGACCCAGGCAATCTCGGGCGAGGTGTAGATCACCCAGGGGATGGCGTCGTAGTTGACGTGGCCGGCCTGGCCCGCAATGATTTCAGCGGCCATCACGCCTTCTTCCTCGCCCTTGTGCGCGAGCATCGGGCCGCGCACCACGTCACCTACAGCGAAGATATTGGGCGCGCTGGTGCGGCAATGGCCATCCACTGGAATGAAGCCGCGTTCGTCCGCCTTGAGACCCACGCTGTCAAGGCCGAGGTCATCAGTGTTGGGGATGCGGCCAATCGAAACGATCAGCTTGTCGCATTCGAGTCGCTGTGCCTTGCCCTCAGCGTCGGTGTAGAACACGGTGACGCCATTTTTGGCCTGCACGATGTCGCCGATCTTGACCGAGAGGTTGATCTTGAGGTGCTGCTCTTTGGTGAAAATCTTCCAGGCTTCTTTTGCCACAGCGTCATCACATGCCGCGAGGAAGGCTGGCAACGCTTCGAGCACGGTGACATCAGCGCCGAGGCGGCGCCATACGGAGCCGAGTTCCAGGCCGATCACCCCGGCACCGATGACCCCGAGCTTTTTTGGTACGGCGCTCAATGACAGCGCGCCTTCGTTGTCGCAAATGATCTTGTTGTCGACTGGCACATTAGGCAAGTGACGCGCCTTGGAGCCGGTGGCGATGATGACGTGTTTGGCGGTGATGCTCTCAGTTGCCCCCCCGGCCGCGTCACCACTCACATCGATCTTGTAGCCGCCATCCATCTTGCCACCCAGCTTGCCGTGGCCCTTGAGCCAGGTAACCTTGTTCTTGCGGAACAGAAACTCGATGCCCTTGGTGTTCTTGCTGACGATGCTTTCCTTGCGCGCAATCATCTTGGCGACATCGAACTCAACCTTGCCTGCCGTGATGCCGTGATCGGCAAATTTCTCGGTCACCTTCTCGTAGTTCTCGGAGGATTCGAGCAGCGCCTTGGACGGAATGCAGCCGACGTTGAGGCACGTGCCGCCGAGCGATGGCTCGCCCTTGGGCGTCTTCCATTGCTCAATGCAGGCCACCGAAAAACCCAACTGCCCGGCGCGTATCGCCGCCACGTAGCCGGCCGGGCCGCCGCCGATCACGGCGACATCAAATTGTTTGCCGCCGCTTGTTGCCATGTTGGTTGCCATGTTGGTTGCCATGTTCCGCCTCCTACAGTTCGAGCAGGATGCGCGACGGATCTTCCAGCGCTTCCTTGATCGCGACCAGGGAGAGCACCGCCTCGCGCCCGTCGATGATGCGATGGTCATAGCTCATCGCAAAATAATTGATCGGACGGATCACGATCTGGCCATTCTCGACCACCGCGCGCTCTTTGGTGGCGTGGACGCCGAGGATGGCGGATTGCGGCGGATTGATGATCGGCGTCGAGAGCATTGAACCGAAGGTGCCGCCGTTGGAGATAGAGAACGTGCCGCCGGTGAGGTCTTCGAGACCGAGTTTGCCTTCGCCGGCTTTTTTGCCGAAGGCGGCGATCTCTTTCTCAATCGTGGCGAAGCTTTTTTGATCGGCATCTCGCAGGATCGGTACGACCAAGCCTCTCGGGCTGCCTACTGCGATACCGATGTCGAAATAGCCGTGATAGACAATGTCGTTGCCGTCAATTGAGGCATTGACCAGGGGATATTTTTTCAGCGCGTAAACGGCTGCCTTGACGAAGAAGGACATGAAGCCGAGCTTGATGCCGTGCTCCTTCTCGAAGCGCTCCTGATACTTCTTGCGCAGGTCCATCACCGGCTGCATGTTGACTTCGTTAAACGTGGTGAGGATGGCGTTGGTCGCCTGCGATTGCAGCAGGCGCTCGGCCACGCGCTGGCGCAGGCGCGACATCGGCACACGCTGCTCGGGGCGCTCACCGAGCACACGGTTGATGTCGATCGGGGCGTTGACCACCGGTAACGGTGCGGCGGAGGTCACAGCCGGTGCGGCGGCACGCGGCGCGCTGGCAGGCGCTGCGGCTGGTGCAGCGCTGCCACCAGCGGCAGCGCCAATCACGTCACCCTTGGTGATGCGCCCATCTTTGCCGGTGCCGGCTACGCTCGACGGATTGATGCCCTGCTCTGTCATCATCTTGGCGGCAGACGGCATCGCCATCGTGGGGTTGCCTGAAGAACCGCTTCCACCAAGGCTCGCAGCCGCAGAGGCCGTGGAACCCGCTGCTGGAGCGGCTTTCAGAGCCGTGCTTGATGCAGACGAGGCGCTCGCAGAAGCGCTCGCCGCCGTATCAATTTTCGCAATCACTTCACCCGCGACCACGGTGCTGCCGTCGCCCTTGATGATTTCAGTAAGCACCCCGGCCGACGGCGCCGGTAATTCGAGCACGACCTTGTCGGTCTCGACATCGATCAGATTTTCGTCGCGCGCCACTGCTTCGCCCACCTTGCGGTGCCAGGTAAGCAGCGTCGCTTCGGCGACCGACTCGGACAATTGCGGAACGACTACTTCAATGATGGCCATGATTCAACTCCGTTTCGTTGTTGAGTGATCCGTGCGGCGGTTTCCACCGTGCGGACAATTGATGATCTGATGGGATTGATGCGCTGCCGTTTTGGCGGTGTCTGCCCGGTCTACGAGCCTCGCCCCGCTGATGCGCACCACGCAGGATTGCGCTACTTGATCTGCACGAATCCCTTGCTTTTGCCAAACGCCTGCGCGAGCAACGCCTTCTGCCGCTCGATGTGCTTGGCCATATAGCCCACTGCGGGCGAAGCCGATGCAGCCCGCCCGGCGTAAGCAAGGGATTGCCCCTCGCCCATGTTTTCCAGAATGTTGTGTTGAATCTGGAACCACGGCCCCTGATTTTGCGGCTCGTCCTGGCACCACACAATTTCGGTGGCATGGGGATATTTTTTCAGTTCGGCGCCGAATGTCTTGTGCGGAAAAGGATACATCTGCTCCAAACGCAAAATCGCCACATCCTGATCTTTGCGCTCCCGCCGTGTGGCGACGAGGTCGTAATAGACACGCCCCGAGCAAGCGATGATGCGCTTGACTTTCTTCGCGTCGATCTCTTTGTCGGTCTCGCCGATCACCGTCTCGAAATGACCCTTGGCCAACTCCTGCAAATCGGACACCGCCTCCTTATGACGCAGCAGTGACTTGGGCGTGAAGATCACCAGGGGTTTGCGGAACAAGCGCACCATCTGCCTGCGCAACACGTGAAATATCTGGGCCGGCGTGGTCGGCTGCACCACTTGAATGTTGTGGTCCGCGCATAGCTGCAAAAAGCGCTCGATGCGCGCCGACGAATGCTCCGGGCCCTGTCCTTCGTAACCATGCGGCAACATCATCGTGAGGCCGCAGACGCGCCCCCACTTGACCTCGCCTGAAGTGATGAACTGGTCGATCACCACCTGCGCACCATTGACGAAATCGCCGAATTGCGCTTCCCAGATCACCATCGTGTTGGGCTCGGCAGCGGAGTAACCGTATTCAAACCCCAGCACGGCTTCTTCGGACAACACCGAGTCAATTACCGTAAACGGTGCCTGGCTCGGCGACACATTGGAGAGCGGCACGTAGCTGCCCGAATCCCATTTCTCGCGATTCTGGTCGTGCAGCACGGCATGCCGGTGCACGAAGGTGCCACGTCCGCAATCCTGCCCGGTGATGCGCACCGGAAAACCGCTCGACACCAAGGACGCAAAGGCGAGATGCTCACCCATGCCCCAATCGAGCTTCATTTCGCCGCGCGCCATGCGGCCGCGATCGGCCAGCAGTTTCTCGACCAGCGAGTGCGCCTTGAACTCTTTCGGAATCGTGGTGATGCGCTCGCCAAGGCGCTTCAATTCGGCCATCGGCACCGCGGTGTCGGCTGCATCGGTCCACTTCTTGTTCAGAAACGGCGCCCAGTCCACCGCGTACTTGCTCTTGAAGTCGGACAGCACATACTCGACCGTGGCTTCGCCCTTGTCCATGGTGTCGCGGTATTCCTTGACCATGTCGTCCGGCTCACCGGCTTTGACTACGCCTTGCGCGACCAGCTTGTCGCCGTAAAGCTTGCGCGTGCCCGGATGCAGTGCGATTTTTTTGTACATCAATGGCTGCGTCAGCGCCGGCGTGTCCTGCTCGTTGTGGCCGAGTTTGCGGAAGCAGATGATGTCGACCACCACGTCTTTCTTGAACTCGGTGCGGAAATCGAGCGCGATCTGCGTCGCCAGCACCACCGCTTCCGGGTCGTCACCGTTGACGTGCAGCACCGGCGCCTCGATCATCTTGACCACGTCGGTGCAATACAGGGTCGAGCGCGAATCGCGCGGGTCGGACGTGGTGAAGCCAATTTGGTTGTTGATCACGATATGCACCGTGCCGTGCGTGCCGTAGCCGCGCGTCTGCGCCAGGTTGAGCGTTTCCATGATCACACCCTGCCCGGCGAAGGCGGCGTCGCCATGCACCAGGATCGGCAGCACTTGCGTGCCGTCGGTGTCGCCGCGCCGATCCATGCGCGCCTTACACGAGCCTTCGACGACAGGATTGACGATTTCGAGATGCGAGGGATTAAACGCGAGCGAAATGTGCACCGGGCCGCCGGGCGTTGAAATGTCACTCGAAAAACCCTTGTGATACTTGACATCGCCAGCCGGCAGATCATCGGCATGCTTGCCCTCGAACTCTTCAAACAGGTCGCTGGGCATTTTGCCCAGCGTATTGACCAGCACATTAAGGCGGCCGCGATGCGCCATGCCGATCACGATCTCCTGCACGCCGCGCTCACCGGCACGC
This sequence comes from Burkholderiales bacterium, assembly GCA_031387185.1. GTDB lineage: Bacteria > Pseudomonadota > Gammaproteobacteria > Burkholderiales > JAEUOS01 > CANJDH01. Next base: position 7,050 of record JANNCZ010000608.1, on the reverse strand, counting down.
TGCACCAGTTCGTCCATCGAAGCAATGAAGCTCTCGCCACCTTCAAGCGAAAAACGCTTTTGCCCGACGAATTTGGTGTGCAGGTAACGCTCCAGCCCCTCGGAGGCGCCGATGCGGTCGAGGATATGCCGCTTCTTCTCGGCCGTGAAGCTCGGTGTCGAACGGATCGATTCGAGGCGCTGCTGCATCCAGCGCTTCTGGTGTGGATCGCTGTACATGAACTCGGCACCGATGGTGCCGCAGTAGGTCTCGCGCAACCCCTTCATGATCTCGCGCAGCGTCATCTCTTCTTTGCCGAAGTACAGTGACTGGGCATTGAAGGTGCTGTCCATGTCGGCTTCGGTCAGGTCATAGAAGCCGGGCTCCAGCTCAGGCAGCGGCGGGCGCTCCTGGCGCTTGAGCGGATCGAGATCGGCCCAGCGGTTGCCGAGGAAGCGGTAGGCGGCAACGAGTTGCTGCACAAACACCTGTTTGCGCGCAATTGAGAGATCGACAGCAGAGCCACCCTGCGGGCGCAGCGTACCTTCCTTGGCGCGCTGGGCAAATGATTCAACAATGGGCGCGTGGGCCACATCGCGGCCGCCAGTGGCGCCGTCGGCACCAGGCACATGCTGAAGGGCATCGAAATATTCGCGCCACTTATCGGCGACGGATGCCGGATTGTCGAGATAGTTCTCGTACAACTCTTCGACATAGGGCGCGTTGCCGCCGAAGAGATAGGAATTGGTCTGGAATTGCTTCATCATGGCGCTCACCTTTTTCGAGTTTCTCGATTGATCAGTGTGGGCAATCACGGCAGGCGGCGGCCCGATGATGCGCTGGGCGCTTGCTGGATTTTGCCCCCTCGCGCTGCGGCGTATGGCCGCTGGCGAGGTGCTCTGCGCGTGTCACGCAGCCGAATTGTCAGAGAGGATTTACATCGGAACGACTACAAATTTATCGAAACAGGGCGCGAGAATATCACAGAGGCCTGCGAGGGTATGCGAAAGAGTGGCAGGTAAATCTCCGTATCGACGGTTTCCACAGGACGCACGCAAGCATTAATTGCATGCGCCGCCACAATGAACCTGCGTGACCCACTAAGCCTATCCGTTCAACCCGTATTCACAGGCCCGTCAAACCTTGATTGTTCGGATTCTTGTCATTTCACCATGTACGAGCAATTTTGCGCGTACATGGTGAAATTTGTTTATAATCATATTATTATGAATATCGAAAAAGAGAGTTTCAGCGAAGATTGACATGATTTATGCTCAATCAAGCTTCGAATCCTATTCCGCCGATGCGCAGCGCATCACGGCCAACCTGGAGCAATCCTACGCAGGCTGGCTCGATGCCGTGCAGCAGTTGCAGGCGATGCCCACGTCAATGCACTGGGTCAAACGCGCAGACACAGAATATCTCGCGGTGAAGTCCGGCTCCTTCGACCCAGGCACCACCATCGGCAAACGCGACGGCACCACCGAAGCGCAACTGATCGGCTACGACGAGAAAAAAACCGCGCTAAGGGCGCGCATCACCTCTTTGAACGCCGTTGTTTCAGAACGCGCGAGTCTCTATCGCAAAATGCGCCTGCTCCCCGCCATTCCCGATCAGCAGGCGGAGATTTTGCGCGAACTCGACATTGCCGGCAAATTGGAAAATGACCTGATGGTCGTCGGCACCAACGCGTTCGCCGCGTATGAACTGGCCTGCGGCGCGCGGTTTCCCGTTGGCAACGAAGAAACCGAAGACTTTGATCTGGCATGGTGCCGCCCCAAATTACTATCGAAGGCGCAGACACCGTCATCCCGCAAAACTTTGTTTGCAATTCTGAAATCCATCGACTCTACCTACGAAATCAATCGCAGAAAACCCTATCAGGCCGTCAACGCCAAAGGCTACGAAGTCGAACTGCTCGCCGCACCAAGCCGCCACCCGCTCCCGGCGGAAGAAGCCTTCAACCCCATGGCATCCTTGATCGAACAGGAGTGGTTGCTCAACGGCACCCCAATTAGCAATGTGGTGGCCACCATCCGCAACCGCGCCTGTCCACTCCACGTGCCCGACCCGCGCTGGATGGCGCTGCACAAGCTTTGGCTGGCGGAAAAACCGGATCGCAAGGCATCGAAAAAATCAAAAGATGCGCGCCAGGGTGAAGTCCTGCTCGACGCGGTGCGCTGGTTCCTTTCAAATTCGCATCCAATCGACAGCGACTTCGTGATCGATCTGCCAGAAGAGCTGCAGCCCTATTTCAACCGGTGGGCAAGAGAACGGAACTTCACTCCAGGGAAGGCGGGGGATCAAGATTGACCGCTGCAACCCGCTTGGATTGAACTTCTCCAGAGCGGAGCCATTCCAGTTTTCGGCGTGCATCCCGCGCGCCGATCGGTCAGCTTGCTTTACTTGCGCGCATTCATCGGCGGCACATCGCGCGAGCCGCTGCCGATGAAGAGCTGACGCGGACGGCCGATCTTCTGCTCGGGGTCGGAAATCATTTCGTTCCACTGCGCGATCCAGCCAACCGTGCGGGCAAGAGCAAAAATGCCGGTGAACAGCGCCGTCGGGATGCCGATGGCGCGCTGCACGATGCCGGAGTAGAAATCGACATTGGGGTAGAGCTTGCGGCTGACGAAGTATTCGTCTTCCAATGCGACTTTTTCCAATGCCATCGCAAGTTTGAATAGCGGGTCGTCGTGAAGGCCGAGCGCGTTGAGCACTTCGTAGGTAGTCTCGCGCATCAGCTTGGCGCGCGGGTCGTAGTTTTTGTAGACGCGATGGCCGAAGCCCATCAATTTCACGCCGCTGTTTTTGTCCTTGACCTGCTTGACGAATTCGCCGATTTTGGCGACACCGCCGTTGCGGTTGAGGTCTTCGAGCATCGACAGCGCGGCTTCGTTGGCGCCACCGTGCGCCGGGCCCCACAGGCAGGCGATGCCGGCGGCAATGCAGGCGAACGGGTTTGCGCCCGATGAGCCGGACAGGCGCACGGTCGAGGTCGAGGCGTTCTGCTCGTGGTCCGCGTGCAGGATGAAAATGCGGTCCATCGCACGCACCATCACGTCGTTGACCTTGTAGTCTTCTGCGGGCACTGCGAACATCATGCGCATGAAGTTGGCGGTGTACGAGAGGTCATTGCGCGGGTAGACGAAGGGCTGGCCCACCGAGTATTTGTAGGCCATCGCGACCAGCGTCGGCAGCTTGGCGATCAGGCGGATCGCCGACACTTCACGATGGTGCGGGTCGTTGATGTCAAGCGAGTCGTGGTAGAACGCCGACATCGCCCCGACCGACGCCACCAGCACCGCCATCGGATGCGCGTCACGCCGGAAGCCGCGGAAAAAATACTGCATCTGCTCGTTCACCATGGTGTGGTGCGTGACGAGGTGGACGAAATCGTCTTTCTGGGTCGCGTTCGGCAATTCGCCGTTGAGCAGCAGATAGCAGGTTTCGAGAAAGTCGCAATTGACCGCAAGCTGCTCGATCGGATAGCCGCGATAGAGCAGTTCGCCCTTGTCGCCATCGATATAGGTGATCGACGAGTTGCACGCCGCAGTCGACATGAAGCCCGGGTCGTAGGTGAACTTGCCGGTCTTGCCGTAGAGCGTACGGATGTCAATCACATCCGGGCCAACGGTGCCTTTGTAAAGCGGAAAATCGACCGAGGGGCTGCCGTCGGAAAAAGAAAGGGTCGCTTTGACGTCGCTGGGTTTCACGCTCATGGTGGGCTCCTGATGAATTCTTTGGTTGATGCCTGGATTGAAACCGGCCGCAGCCAGTGTGAGAATAGGTAAAAATGCCTGCGCCGCACCGGGCCTTAACAGGCGCGCAATAGACGCAAAACATCGCGGGTTTCGCCCGCCGCATCCGCGTTAAGTTCGCTACGGCCGGCCAGCAAATCCCAGAGATCGTTGTCGCCGAGGTCGAGCAAGACATTGAGCCCGGCGACGCGCTGCGGCGTGAGCTCAGTTTCGTAACGGTGATAAAACGATTCGAGCACGAGGTCGTTCTCCAGCAGCCCGCGCCGGCTCTGCCATTTAAGCCGTGAGAGTTCTACGCCTTGAAGAGTGCCGGACATGATGGGAAGCGGTGTTGGCCCCGAAGTTTGTCTTGCAAAAAATGCTCATCGCGCAACGCGCTACACCGCGCGCCGCACCATCAACTCTTTGATCTTGCCGATCGCCTTGGTCGGGTTCAATCCCTTGGGGCAGACATCGACGCAATTCATGATGGTGTGGCAGCGGAACAGGCGGTACGGATCTTCAAGGTTGTCGAGGCGCTCGGCAGTCGCTTGGTCGTGCGTGTCGGCGATGAAGCGGTATGCCTGCAACAAACCCGCAGGGCCGACAAACTTGTCCGGATTCCACCAGAACGAGGGGCAAGCGGTCGAACATGACGCGCACAGGATGCACTCGTAGAGGCCGTCAAGCTGGTCACGGTCTTGCGGCGCCTGCAGGCGCTCTTTCTCGGGCAGTGGATCGTTGTTGATCATGTAGGGCATGACCGAGTTGTACTGCTTGAAAAACTGGGTCATGTCCACGATCAAATCGCGGATCACCGGCAGGCCGGGCAGCGGACGCAGCACGACTGGCTCGACCAATTCATGCACATCCATCAGACAGGCGAGGCCATTCTTGCCGTTGATATTCATCGCGTCCGACCCGCACACGCCTTCGCGGCAGGAGCGGCGGTAGGAGAAGCTGTCGTCCTGCGCCTTGAGGCGGATCAGCACGTCGAGCAGCTTGTGATCGGATGGCTCCAGCGCAACGTCGTAGTCCTGCATGTAGGGCGCGGCGTCGCGGTCGGGGTCGTAACGGTAGATGGATAACTTCATGGCATGTAATCCGGGAGGCGCGGAAAGAAGCGAAACTGAAAGAAAAGTGCCGGAATTGGCGTTGTCAAAAAAGGGTGCAGGGCTAGTAGGTGCGCGCCTTGGGCGGAATCGACTCCGCCGTCAACGGCTTCATCGTCACCGGTTTGTAGTCAAGGCGGTCACCATCCTTGTACCAGAGCGAGTGCTTGAGCCAGTTTTTATCGTCGCGTCCGCCCGGGTTGGCTTCGGTGTCGGGGAAGTCATCGCGGCTGTGCGCGCCGCGCGACTCCTTGCGCGCGTCGGCCGAGATCATGGTTGAGCGTGCCACTTCGATCAGGTTTTGCAACTCCAGCGCTTCGATGCGCGCAGTGTTGAACACCTTGCTCTTGTCCTTGATCTCAAGGCGGTTGACCTTCTCGGCCACGTCCTTGATTTTGGCCACGCCTTCAACCATCATCGCCGGAAAGCGGAACACACCACAATGGCGCTGCATGGTGCGTTGCATTTCAGCGCGCGTCTCGTGGACGTTGGCACCATCTTTCTGGTTATTCAGGCCTTCGAGGCGGCCCAGCGTGACATCGCCGGCATCAGCAGGCAGATCGCGATGCTTGGTATTGGCCAAAAGGTACTTGACCATGTTGTCGCCGGAGGCCTTGCCGAACACCAGCAGGTCGGTCAGTGAATTGGTGCCGAGGCGGTTGGCGCCGTGCACCGAAGCGCAGGCGCACTCACCTGCCGCATAAAAACCTTCGACGATGGTGTTCGGATTGCCATTCTTCGGCGCCACCACTTCACCGTGATAGTTGGTCGGAATGCCACCCATTTGATAGTGGCAAGTCGGCACGACGGGAATCGGGTCTTTCGCCGGATCCACGTTGGCGAATTTTTTCGCGATTTCACGAATACCGGGCAAACGCTTGTCGATGGTCTCGGGGCCAAGGTGGTCGAGTTTGAGCAGCACGTAGTCGCCGTCTTTGCCAGCACCACGTCCCTCATTGATTTCGGTCACCATGGCACGCGCCACGACGTCGCGCGAAGCGAGGTCTTTGGCATTGGGCGCATAGCGCTCCATGAAACGCTCGCCGTTTTTGTTGAGCAGATAACCGCCCTCGCCGCGCACGCCTTCGGTAATCAGCACCCCAGCACCGGCCACGCCGGTCGGGTGGAACTGCCAGAACTCCATGTCTTCAAGCGGTATACCCGCACGCGCAGCAATGCCCAAGCCGTCACCGGTGTTGATGAAGGCATTGGTCGATGAGGCGTAAATGCGCCCGCCGCCGCCGGTGGCAAACAGCGTTGCGCGCGCTTGCAGGATCATCACTTCGCCGGTTTCCATCTCCAGCGCGGTCACGCCCAGAACGGCACCATCGACCGGATCACGGATCAGATCCAGCGCCATCCACTCGACAAAAAACTGCGTGCGCGCGCGCACATTGCGCTGATACAGCGTGTGCAGCATGGCGTGACCGGTGCGGTCGGCCGCGCAGCACGAGCGCTGCACCGGCGGCCCGGCGCCCATGTTCTGCATATGGCCGCCGAACGGGCGCTGATACACCGTACCGTCTTCATTGCGGTCAAACGGCATGCCAAAGTGCTCAAGCTCGATCACGCACTTGGGCGCTTCCTGCGCGAGGTACTCCGCTGCGTCCTGGTCAGTGAGCCAATCGCCGCCCTTGACGGTGTCGTACATGTGCCACTGCCAGGAGTCGACGCTCATGTTGGCCAACGCGGCCCCTACCCCGCCCTGCGCGGCTACAGTGTGCGAACGGGTCGGGAATACCTTGGACAACACGGCGACTTTGAAGCCAGCCTCGGCGAGTTGCAACGCACCACGCAGACCGGCGCCCCCAGCGCCGACGATGATTGCGTCAAATTTACGAACGGTCAGAGCCATGAATGATTGCCTTGAATGGGGATTGCAAAGTTCGAAATAACAACAGGGAAGAGCAATAGGAAAAAACTACAAAAGGTAGCGCGAGGCCAAGCGTCCGGCAGCCGCAACGCTGGCGTCGTAGGCGCGCAGCTTTATTGCAGGAAAATTTTCAATGCCCACATGCCGCAGGCGACCAGCCAGACGATGGTACCCACCTGCAAGATCAGGCGCACGCCGGTGGGTTTGACGTAATCCATCCAGATGTCGCGCATGCCAACCCATGCGTGGTAGAACAGGCAGGCCAAAAACGTCAGCGTGGCGACCTTCATCCACCACGAACTGAACATGCCATACCAGGTGAGGTAATGCGCCGGCTTTTGCACCA
>JANNCZ010000146.1:0-3031 GCA_031387185.1 Burkholderiales bacterium | reverse complement strand
ATTGACGGCGTCACGCGCGTGATGACCACCGCGATTGCGCTGGAAACGACCAAGGGGGATTTGCCGCTCGCGCTCGCACTGGGGGTGATCCTGCTCACGCTGGTGCTGCTGCTCAATCTCGCCGCGCATCTGGTGCGTGCGTGGTCGATCAAGCGCTATGGATGAAGTGGTCATGACGAACGCCCTGCTCACGCTCGATCGTGTCAGCTTCGACGGACGCGGCCATCGCGTACTCGACGCCATCTCGCTGCGTCTGAGTGCACGCCGCACATTTATCCTTGGGCCGAACGGCGCGGGCAAGAGCGTGCTGCTGCGCGTGATGCACGGATTGCTCGAGCCATCGGCCGGAGAGGTACGCTGGGAGCGGGTTTCAGACGCATTGCCGCCAGGAATGACTGCTGGAGCGGCTGATGGCGGTTCGCCTATTCCGGCTGCTGGCAGCGCTGGAGCAAGCACGTCAGCGCGCCCGCGCCTGGCGATGGTGTTTCAACGCCCGGTGATGCTGCGCCGGAGCGCGCTCGACAATGTCATCTACGGCATGCGCGCCAACGGCAGTTTTGACGGGAGTGCAACGGATGGGGCAGCGCGTGCGCAAGAGAAGCTGGCCCGCGTTGGCCTCGCCCATCTGGCCGCGCGCCCAGCACGCGTGCTCTCAGGCGGTGAGCAGCAGCGCGTGGCGCTCGCGCGCGCGTGGGCGTTGCAACCCGATGTATTGCTGCTTGATGAGCCGACCGCCAATCTCGATCCGCACGCGATCAGGCAGGTTGAAGCCATCATCGGCGAGATTGCCGCCAGCGGCACCGCCATCGTCATGACTACCCATCATCGCGGCCTCGCCAAGCGTCTCGCCGATGAAGTCATTTTCCTGCATCAGGGGCGTGTCGCCGAGCAAACACCCGCCGGCCAATTTTTTGATCAGCCGCTGTCGCAGCCGGGGCGCGATTATTTAAGAGGCGACCTTGAATGAATTGGATGACCGTTTGTCACATAGCCGGATCAGCTCGTGCTTTTGCCCGAGTACGCCGCGCCACACTGGCACGTGCAATGGCATTGCTCGCGGCGGCGCTCGCACCGCTGGTTGTTGTGCCGGCGCAGGCACAGGAAAGATTCATCACGGTGGCGTCGACCACATCGACTGAACAATCCGGCCTGTTCACGCACCTGCTGCCCGCGTTCGAGAAAAAGACCGGCATCAAGGCGCGCGTGGTCGCGGTGGGTACGGGGCAGGCGCTCGACATGGGGCGGCGCGGTGATGCTGACGTGGTGTTCGTACATGACAAAGCGGCTGAAGAAAAATTTGCTGCTGATGGTTTTGGCGTTGATCGCAAAGAGGTGATGTACAACGACTTTATCGTCATTGGTCCGAGCACCGACCCAGCCCGGGCCAGAGGCCGCGATGTGCAGGAAGGCATGAGGCGCATCGCGGCATCCAAGGCGCCATTTGTCTCGCGCGGCGACAAGAGCGGCACGCACGCGGGCGAGCAGCGCTATTGGAAATTGGCCGGCGTCACGTTCGACAAGACCGCCAGCCAGTGGTATCGCGAATGCGGTTGCGGCATGGGGCAGGCGCTCAATTTGGCGGCGTCGATGAATGCCTATGCGCTGGCCGATCGCGGCAGTTGGTTGTCATTCAAGAATCGGCAAGCGCTTGCCGTCGTGGTCGAGGGCGATGCGGGGTTGTTCAACCAATACGGCGTCATGCTGGTCAACCCGGCGAAACACGCCCACGTGAAAAAAGAACTTGGGCAGGCCTTCATCGATTGGCTGGTGTCAGCCGAAGGGCAGCAAACGATTGCAGCATACAAACTCGGCGGTGAGCAATTGTTCTTTCCCAACGCCAAATAAAAACGCCGCGCACACCCATGGGACACAAGAGTTTGCGCGGCGCGATGCGTGCGGCTCACTGCCCCCGCAGGAGCACGCAGCGCGCTGCGGCTTACTTCTTCGCCGCGTCCGCCTTCGCCACTTCGTCGGCCAACTCCTTGCCGCTCTTGTAGTGGGCCACTTTGCTCAGAGTGGTGCGCCAGGTGCGCTGGAAGAACGCGTTGGAGCCGCTGACCTCTTCCTTCCAGTATTTGTCGGCCAGCGCCTGATTTTTCGGCACATCGAGCATATAGGCGTCTTTCGAGCCTTTGCCGCCGAAGATGTAGAGCTTGCCGTCGCGGATGATCCAGGTGTCGGCGTCGCCGCCCCAAGGGATCGCGTAAGCGAGGCCGTTGGCGCAGTAGCCGCCGTATTGCGGAATGTATTTTTCCGGTTCTTTGTCAAACAGCGCCTTGTGTTCCGGCTTTGAGAAACGGAAGGTCACTTCCTTGTACACGCTCTTGATATCAGGCGAGCCTTTTTTGTGGGTACCTTCGGTGAAATAGCTCACCACGTCGTGGCCGAACAGCATCAGGTGCTTGTCGTCGCCCTCGGAGACGGCGTTGACCGGGCTCAAGCCCTTGCCGGGGCTTTGCGTGATGAGAGGCGCGCAGCCAGCGATGCCAACGAGAGCGAGAACAGTGGAAAGGAGCAGCGCGGATTTGAGCGAGTGGCGCATGAGAAAACCTCTAGTGATGGAAGGGATGCAAACGGAGAAAAGTTGACGCTGCAGGGGATGATGCTGTGAACGACGCCGTGAATGATGCGTTGGAAGCTGCTGCGCAAGACACGACGCAAGATATCAAGTTTCGCAACCTGCAGATACGCAAATTGCAAACACCCGGATGTGGCAGTCTATTCCGCTGGCAAAAAGCCCTCAATTGAAAAATAGCGCTCGCCGGTATCGTAGTTGAAACCGAGCACGCTGGCGCCGGGTGCAAGGCCGGGCAGCTTCTGCGCAATCGCCGCGAGCGTTGCGCCCGACGATATGCCAACGAGGATGCCTTCTTCGCGTGCCGAGCGCCGTGCCATCTCGCGCGCCGCTTCGGCCTCGACCTGAATCACGCCATCGAGCAGGGCGGTGTGCAAGTTGACGGGGATGAATCCGGCGCCAATACCTTGAATCGGATGCGGCGCAGGTGCGCCACCCGAGATCACCGGTGAGGCG
>JANNCZ010000060.1:0-3794 GCA_031387185.1 Burkholderiales bacterium | reverse complement strand
GCATCAACCCGCAGCATCAACCCATGCCCGGGTCGCCACGGAGAAACGCGCCGCGCTCGCCCGGCGGCACGAAGTGATGGATGAAGCCGGTCTTGAGGGCATCAAGATCGCGGATCACTTCGGGCGGAAAACCCTCGCGTCCGCCGCGTGAATCCATCATCAGGCTGTCGACCATGGCAATGAATTCGCGTGGTTGGCCGAAGGCCAGCGCGAGGCGGTTGACGAGATTGGGATAGGCCTCTTCGAGATAATCAACCATGATGCCCTTGCCGTTAAGGTCGGCCAGCATCTGGATGCCGAAGGCGTTCAGACCCTCCACCTCGATGCGCTTGCGCTGCTGCGCGGCAGCGGCTTTCTTGCGGCGCTGGATCGAGTGATCGAGACGCGCAGCTTCTTCGGCCATGCGCTCTGGGTCAAGCACCTTGAACGACAGCGTGCGGCCCGGATCAGCCGGCGGCACCGCGCCCGGCGCCTGCATGCCGTCCATGGTCGCGATCAAATGGTCGAGACGCTGGTTTTCGTCTTCGCTGGTGGATTCGACATAACCCCAGGCATAGAGCTTGAGCAGGCTGACTTCGTCGACGCCCATTGACTCGGTCGCGGTCAACAACTCGGTGCCATCGCGCTTGCCGTTCGTCAGTTTGAGCAGCGCGCGCAGACGCGTGTCGAGACCGTGTGCGTCTGTCTCCAGCTCGCGGCGTCCGGCTGCGGTCAGCACAAACACCAACGTACGCACGCGCCTCAACTCAGTGTTGGCGCCGCCGCCGAAGAGTCTGATCAAGCGTTGAATGAGGCCCATGACGTGATTCTCCCGCGTCGCGGCGGGTTTGGCAAGGGAGAATTGCGGTAAGAGCGAGGGCGCCGAAATGACAGCGGCATACCGCAATTACCGCTTCTGAACCGCCGCCATGCGATCCTCTCCCACCAATGCTTTTCGGCTGCTTTCGGCTATTGAACCGCTCCCACCAAGGGTTTCCAGCCTGCCGTACTTTCCGCTTTCGTGCCAATCCCTCATTGCGGCCTCATCATTTCGCCATGCTTGAGCACCGCAAAACGTGCTGCGTCCACTCCCGCCTGTTGCAATGCCCGCGCCAGGGCGCGTGGCGGCTCATCGGGTGATTCGTCGGTCAATTTAAACGTGCCCCAGTGCATGCCCAACGATTGACGCGCCTTGAGGTCGCGATGAGTCTTTACCGCCTCGGCGGGATCAACGTGTTGCGGGGCCATGAACCAACGCGGCTCGTAGGCGCCAATCGGGAGAATCGCAAAATCGACTGCGCCGAGACGCTGCGCGATGTCGGCAAAATCTTTCGAGTAGCCGGTGTCACCGGCGAAGAAGAAGCTGAACGACTGCGCTGTTGCCGGGGTTGCCGCAGTTGCCCCGGTTGCCCCGGTTGCCCCGGTTGCCGCAGTTGCCCCGGTTGCCGCAGCCGTACCCGCGGGCTGCGCCGCAGCATTGGCGGCTTGCGCACCACTGCGCACATACCAGCAGCCCCAGAGCGTGGCAAAGCGGTCGGTGAAGCTGCATGCTGACCAGCGCTGCACTGGCGTCAGCGTCACTTCCAGCCCTTTGAAAAGCTGCTGGTCCCACCAATCCATTTCCACGACATCATCAATGCCCAACTGCTTGAACCACGCGCGGTTGCCGAGCGGCACAAAAAAGCGCGGGCTGCCACCGGGCTGCTGCGCCAGACGCCGCGCTGCGCCTGCAAGCGGCCGTGCATGGGGCTCTGCTGCGTGCGATGGCGCATACCACAACGTCACGCTCACGCGGCTGGTCAATCTGGCGCGCCTGGCGGCGGCCAATACCGCAGCGCTCGAAGCCGCGCTCGCGGAACAGTTGTTGTACGCGAGTTGATCGCGCCCAAGAATTGGCACGAGGGCCGCTCAGGCCAGCAAATGCGTCTGCAAATCCGGCCGGCCGCTCGACGTATCGGCGACGATCATGCCGTACTCAGGCACTTCCACCCAGCTTGAGGTATCACGCGTCAAAGGTTCGGACGCGATGATGACGGAGTCGGCCGACGAGCCGCCGCGCATGCGCCACTCGCCGCCACGCAGGCCGTATTCGTGGCCGACGGTGTACCAGAGGCTCAGGTAGTTGAGGTTGGCTTCGTGTACCCGCGCCGGGTCTTCGGTGGCGTAGCAACCGAAGTCAAAGCAGTAGCGCACTGCGGCGATTCGCCGGCCAATGGCAATGAACAGATTGACTGACGACGACGTGACGATGCCGAGCGCGGCGCGCACCTCGCGCAAGATCGCCAGCGTGCGTTTGACGGCATCGACCAGATCAGCGGCCTCGATACGCTGCGCGCCATGCGATCCGCCAGGGGACTGGCTCTGCGATCCGCCGGGGGACCGGCTCTGCCACCCGTCAGGAGACCGCGCTTGCGCAAACTGTGACACCAGCCCAGCAGCGCGTAGATCCATTCACTGTCGGTGGTGCCACGAATCTGTGGCATCAGCGCCGGTGCGATATGCGTCATCAGCACTGGCTTCATGTCGCTGATGCGTGCGAGGTCGCCGTTGTGGGCCATCGCCAACGGCACACCGTCGAACTGAAACGGATGCACGTTTTGCAGCGAAATATCGACGGTGCTGTTGTAGGCCACGCCGCGCACATGTGCGAGCAGGCACTCGGCCTGCACTTTCTCGGCAAGGTTCTTCAGATTGCGGTCAAACACCGGCAAGGTAGTGACGCCATAGGCATAGGGCTTGGCGGCGTCATGCGAATCACTTGACCAGGCGCGCATGCCGAAACCGGCCAGGTTGAGCATGTGCAGCATCTTCGGCATGTAGCTCTGGCGGATCAGCGCCGAGTCGGGCTGATAGAGCAAGTGGTCAAGCAGCACTGGCTGACCGAGATAAAGCAGCGCTCTGCACATGGGGGATTTATACCATCGCCGGAATTGAACCGGAAAAGCCCCTCATTCCTCGCGGCAATGCGTCCGCAACAGCCGCGGTTGCCATGCACCTCCACTTTTCGCTGCACGCGCCGTTATGCCCGGTGTCACCGCGAGGTCACCGCAGTATCTCGCATGTATCGCGCAAGCCTTCACCCATCCGGAGCACACCATGACACGTATTTTTTCCCTTCCCACTTTGGGTCTGTTGCTGGTATTGACTGGCGGCGCGCTGCCCATGATCGCAAATGCCGCCGCCTGGCAATTGATCGAATCACGCGGCCGCGCGCAAACTGAACTAGACCTCACATCCGTCGTGCGCAAGGATGGCCGCGCCACTGGTTGGGTGCAGCACACCTATAGCAAGCTCACCTCGTCCGAATCCGGCGCCTACTTTGCCTACCGCAGCATGAAGGAGCAGTTGCGCATGCAATGCGGCGAGCGCACGGTCACCGTGTTGAGCCGCGCCTACTTCAACGACGAAGGCAACGAGATTGCAATGATCAAAGGCACCGGCGAGACGCGCGCCGTGGCGCCCGAGTCAATCGAGCAGCGCGTGATGACACGCATGTGCGCGCCCGCCAGCGTGACGGCCAGCGCAATGGCGCAAGCGAGCGTCGTTGCGCCCGCTGCCGCAACAGCTGCCGCAGGAACCGCCAAGCCCATCGCTACGCCCAAGACCGATGTCAAAGCAGACGGGGCGCGCATCGACGCGGCCAAGCGCATCGCAGGTGCACCCGTTGCACCTGCGCCACCCGCAGCCAATCCAGGGGGCATTCCGGTAGTGGCGCCAGACGCAAACCGTTTCATGGACGGCTTGGTGCCCAGCGCCGCGCGCGGCGGTTTCATGAAGACCAAGGCCGACGCACAGGCAGGTACACATGCTGACAC
>JANNCZ010000049.1:0-3093 GCA_031387185.1 Burkholderiales bacterium | reverse complement strand
ATTCTCAAGCTGCCCGACGTGAGCGCGCGCATCAACGATATCGGCTTGCAGACGGTCGACACCAGCCCCGAGCAGTTCGCCGCTGCGATGAAACGCGACTTCGAAGTGTGGGGCCGCGTGGTGCGTGAGGCGCAGATCAAGGTCGATTAGCCGGCCGGACAAGGAAGAGAGCAAGCGATTCCCGGTTGGTGTGCTGCGGCCCGAGACTGGCGGGTCGCGTGTAAAGTTATACAATGTGCTACATTGCCAGTCTATGTTCCCCGAAAGCACACAATGCACACTGCAACCCTCCGCAAAATCGGCGGCAGCGTCGGCTTGAGTCTGCCGGCACCGCTCGTCAAATCCCTGGCCTTCAAGGCGGGGGCACTGGTCGAAGTGCTGGAGCGCGACGGCGAAATCGTGGTCAAACCCTGCACGCCGCCAGTGCGCAGGCGCTACACCCTGGAGCAATTGCTGGCCCAATGCGATTTCTCCAAGCGCCTTGGCAAGGAAGAGCGGGAATGGCTCGATGCGCCGCGCGCCGGCCGCGAGGCGATTTGATGCGCACGCCAGAGCGCGGCGAAATCTGGCAGGTCAATCTCGACCCCATCAGCCGCAAGGAGCAGCGCGGTACACGACCTGTATTGGTCGTGACCAAGGCAGCCCTCAATGCCTCCGGTTTGACTGTGATCTGCCCCATCACCCAGGGCGGCCTGCAATCCCGTTTTGCCGGGTTTGCCGCCTCTCTCATGGGCGCAGGCACAGTTACGCAAGGCGTGGTGATGTGCAATCAGCCGCGTACCGTTGACCTGACGTCAAGGCGCGCCCGGCGGGTCGAGTCAGTGCCGGAAAACGTAATGGACGATGTGCTGGCGCGCATGGCCGTGCTGATCGACTGAGCACGCAGCGGCGATAACAACTGCTTGGCTCCTGCCCAGCCGCGCCACAGCTTGGCCGCCCGGATCACAGCGTAGATTACGCCGCCACCACACGCAGCGACACATCACCACTGAGCACACGCGTCACCCCTGCCGGGGTTTCGATCAGCAGCGCACCATCGTCCGCCACGCCGCGAGCGACACCTGCCATCGCATCGCCGCTGTCGTCGCCACCGCCCCCGGCCAGACTCACCGGCAGGCCACGCCAGGCGTGACGCTGATTCCACTCGGCCACCAGCGGCGCGAAGCCTGAGCGGGCAAATAACGGGAGCACCATGGCCAGTTCAGTCAGTACAGCAGCGAGCAGCGCGTCGCGCGTGGCGTTGCAGTTGAGCGAGTGCGTATCCGTCACCGGCTGATCGATCTGCGCAGCAGCGGGGCCGAGCTCGACGTTAAGGCCGATGCCGATCACAGCGGCCACCGTGCCTGCCGACGCGCCACTCACGTCAATCAAAATGCCGCCGAGCTTGCGCCACTCGCCCGCATGCTGCGCCAACAAATCGTTCGGCCACTTGAGGCGCACGCCCTGGGCACCTTGCGCGTCGAGCGCGCGCGCCACGGCGACACCCACAGCGAGGCTCAGCCCCGACAAGACCGCAACGCTGCCGTCAAATTTCCACAACACCGAGAACGCAAGGCTTCCGCCCGGCGGCGCAATCCACGCGCGGCCACGGCGCCCGCGCCCTGCCGTTTGCTTTTCGGCGGCGAGCACCGTGCCCGATGGCAGGCGGTCTGCGTCGCGCAATAGATCGGTGTTGGTCGACGCGGTCGATTCGACGACGGTCAAATCAAACCAGCGCCGCGCCGCGGGCGGCATCAGGGCGGCAACGGCTTCGGCGCGCAACGGGGCGGATGACATCGCGCGATTCTATGCGACGCTCATGGACGAACCCACGCACGCCGAACGAATCCCATGAGAGTGTTGTTGTATCCAAAATATTTCAATCACACATGAAATTCATTCACGTCACAGAAATCAAAGCCGCACTCAAACTGGCGCGTCAACTCTAGAAAGCAATCTGTTCATGGGCAAACTCAAACTCTCCCCTTGGGACTCAGCAGCGCATCTGAAAACGGATGCCGACATAGCGGCCTATCTGGATGCCTGCCTCGCCGAAGCGGGCGATGATGCGGCTTTTATTGCCCATGCGCTCGGTGTGATCGCGCGCGCCAAGGGCATGACCCAACTGGCAAAAGACACCGGGCTGGGCCGCGAGAGTCTCTACAAAGCGCTTTCCGGCGAAGGCAACCCCAGTTTCTCAACCATACTGAAGGTAATGAGGGCGCTGGGCGTCAGTTTGCGCACCACCTCTGCCGGAGCATAGCGGCAATCAAGCGATCTGGAATCCGGAAACCGTTGGTGAGAGCCAGTGTCAAAGGCGGCATCAGCCGGCAGCCGCTCACACCAACGGTGTCCGGCAGTCTTGCGCTCGTTTTGTATAAGCGAGGGACGACAGACGTCATAAGCGCTAGTTGACGGTCTTCACTGCGGTGGTGGCGAGCAGAGCTGTATCGTCCGTGACCAGGGTGTAAGTGAAATCAACGCAGGCCCTGATCAAGAATGGGCAAGCCCCAAGCACGAGAAGCTCCCGCCGTTTGTTACACTCGCCACGACACCACTGCAGGCGCTTTCACAGCGCTGCAGCCGTCACTACAAGCCGCGCAGAGCGCCCCGGGGATGAATACCAGCAACATCGCAAGTGACCACGCTGCGCCGCATGCGCCTGTCCTCACGTTCTCGCGTGCCGGCGCGGGCCCCGTGCTCGCTGCCAGCGGTCGCTGGAACGTGCACACCATGTCGCACGACCTTGCCCCTATGGCGCTGCGGGCCCTGCGCAGTGCGCTCGCCGAACACGCGCGCACGCCGAACCTGACCTGGGATTTGCGCGCCGACGAAACCATGGATCACGTCGGCGCGCTGATGTTCTGGCGCGCGGCCGGCGGCAAACGCCCCGAGAAACTGTTGCTCGCCGCCGAGCACGAGGCATTTTTCGCCAACCTCGCCAAGTCGGAGATGCCGCCGGATCGCAGCATCGTCATCACCGTGCGTACGCTGTTCGAGGCGGTAGGCACGCGTGCGTTTGCATTTGCCGATCACCTCGCCGGCTTTGTGCGCCTGCTCGGCCAGATCGTGCTCGACGTCGGCCGCTTCGCGCGCGCGCCGCATGCCGGGCCG
>JANNCZ010000020.1:0-4365 GCA_031387185.1 Burkholderiales bacterium | reverse complement strand
CGGCACCGACATCACCGCCGAGAAACCGGCGCAGATTGCCCGCCGCGGCATCATCCGCTCGTTCCAGATTTCGGCCGTGTTTCCGCACCTCACCGTGCTTGAGAATGTGCGCATCGGCCTGCAGCGCAAGACCGGCGTGTCGTTCCATTTTTGGAAATCCGAGCGCTCGCTCGATCGCCTCAACGAGCGCGCGATGGCGCTGCTTGAAGAAGTCGACCTGCGCAGCTTCGCCGACAGCGTGACGGTGGACCTGCCCTACGGCCGCAAGCGCGCGCTCGAAATCGCCACCACGCTGGCGATGGACCCGGAGCTGATGCTGCTCGACGAACCGACCCAGGGTATGGGCCATGAGGACGTGGGCCGCGTCACCAGCCTGATCAAGAAAGTCTCGGCGAACCGCACCATCCTGATGGTTGAGCACAACATGAATGTAGTCTCGACCATTGCCGACACAATTACTGTTTTGCAGCGCGGTGCCGTGCTGGCCGAAGGGCGGTATGCGGAGGTGTCGAATAATCCGCTGGTCAAAGAAGCCTACATGGGCACGGTCGAGGCCGAGCTTGAAGGTACCGCGGAAGGCGCGGGGGAGGCAAAAGCGCATGGCTGAAGCGCTTCTGGAAGTCGCCAACCTGCACGCCCACTACGGCGAGTCGCACATCCTGCACGGCGTCGACTTCAGCGTCAACAAGGGGGAGGTGGTCACGCTGCTCGGGCGCAATGGCGCGGGTCGCACCACCACGCTGCGCGCGATTCTCGGCCTCACCGGCACGCGCACCGGCTCGGTCAGGATCAATGGTGTGGAAGCCATTGCAATGCCCACTCACAAGATTGCGCATCTGGGGCTCGGCTATTGCCCTGAAGAGCGTGGGATTTTTGCGAGCCTGTCGTGCGAGGAAAACCTGATGCTGCCGCCGCTGGTGGGCGCCGGTGCGGGGAAAGGCGGCGCGACCGGCATGTCGGTGGCCGAAATCTACGAATTGTTTCCCAACCTGCGTGAGCGGCGCGATTCACAGGGCACGCGCCTGTCGGGTGGCGAGCAGCAGATGCTGGCGGTGGCGCGCATCCTGCGCACCGGCGCCAGCCTGCTGTTGCTCGATGAAATTTCGGAAGGCCTCGCGCCGGTGATCGTGCAGGCGCTGGCGCGCATGATCCGCATGCTCAAGGCGAAGGGCTATACCATCGTGATGGTGGAACAAAATTTCCGGTTTGCGGCGCCGCTCGCCGACCGGTTTTATGTGATGGAGCATGGCAAGATTGTCCAGGGGTTCGCCAGCGGCGAGCTCGAGGGCAAAATGGACATGCTGCATGAGTATCTTGGAGTGTGATTTTTTGAGGAGACAAAGCATGAAACGCAAACTACTGGCAATCGCGCTCGGCACCGCCTTCCTGGCGATGACTGCGGCGTACGCGCAACAGGCCCAACCCGCCAAGGCGGGTTCCATCCCGGCGGGCGCAGTCTCCGGCGACGTCGTCAAGGTCGGCGTGCTGACCGACATGTCGGGCCTGTATTCCGACCTCGGCGGCCAGGGTTCGGTCGAAGCGGCAAAAATGGCGGTGGCCGATTTCGGCGGCAAGGTGCTCGGCAAGAACATCGAAGTGATCGGTGCCGACCACCAGAACAAGGCCGACGTCGGTGCGCAAAAAGCGCGTGAATGGTTCGACCAGCAAGGCGTCGACATGATCACCGATGCGCTCAACTCCGCCGTCGGCATCGCCGTCACCAAAGTGGCTGGCGAGAAAAAACGCATCCTGATGGACGTCGGTGCCGCCAGCACGCGCCTGACCAACGAAGACTGCAACCCCTACACGGTGCATTACGCGTATGACACCTATGCGCTCGCCAACGGCACCGGCAACGCGATCGTCAAGCAGGGCGGCAAGTCGTGGTTCTTCCTCACTGCCGACTACGCATTCGGCCATTCGCTCGAGTCCGACACTGCCAACGTGGTCAAGGCCGGTGGCGGCACGGTGGCAGGCGCAGTGCGCCACCCGCTTAACGCTGCCGACTTTTCGTCGTTCCTGCTGCAGGCGCAGGCATCCAAGGCGCAGATCGTCGGCCTCGCCAATGCCGGCGGCGACACCATCAACGCGATCAAGGCGGCCAATGAGTTCGGCATCACCAAGAACCAGAAGCTGGCCGGCCTCCTGGTATTCATCACCGACATCCATTCGCTCGGCCTGCCGACGACCCAGGGCATGTTCCTGACCGATGGCTGGTACTGGGATTTGAACGACGAGACGCGCAAATTCGGCCGCCGTTATTTCGACAAGATGAAGAAGATGCCGACCATGGTGCAGGCAGGGGTGTATTCATCGACGCTTACGTATCTCAAGGCGGTGGCCGCCGCCGGCACCGATAACGCTGATGCAGTAATGGCGCAGTTGAAGAAAGCCAAGATCAACGACATGTTCGCCAAGAACGGTTATGTGCGCGCCGATGGCCGCATGATCCACGACATGTACCTGATGGAAGTCAAGAAGCCGGCCGAGTCCAAGTACCCGTGGGATTATTACCACGTGAGGGCGACGATCCCGGGCGAACAGGCCTACCAGCCGCTGTCGCTGTCGCGCTGCCCGATGATCACCAAGAAGTAGACCCAAGGCTGAGACGTGCGTGCGGTCTGACAGCCGCCGCACTCAAGCTGCCGCACGAGCCTGATTCCCCCAACCCTGATCAAAGCGCATGGAAATTTTCGGCGTCCCCCTGCAAGCGATGTTGAGCCAGCTCCTGCTCGGGTTGGTGAACGGGTCGTTTTACGCCATGCTGTCGCTTGGGCTTGCCGTGATCTTCGGCCTGCTCAACATCATCAATTTTTCGCACGGTGCCCTCTACATGATGGGCGCCTATGGCGCCTACATTGGCCTCACCACCTTTGAGATGAACTACTGGGTGGCGCTGATCGTATCGCCGCTGGTGGTCGGCGCCATCGGCATGCTCATCGAGCGCAGCATGTTGCAGTGGCTCTACAAGCTCGACCATCTGTACGGCCTGCTGCTGACCTTCGGCATCACGCTGATGCTCGAAGGCTTGTTCCGTTCCTTCTACGGCGTGTCCGGCCAGCCCTATCCGGGGCCGGAGGCGCTGCGTGGCGCGACCAACCTGGGTTTCATGGTGTTACCCAACTACCGCGCCTGGGTGGTGGTGGCTTCACTGATTGTGTGTTTCGCCACCTGGTACGTGATCGAACGCACCAAGCTCGGCGCCTATCTGCGCGCGGCGACCGAAAACCCGAAACTGGTGCAGGCCTTCGGCATCAATGTGCCGCTGATGGTGATGCTCACCTTCGGCTTCGGCACCGGCCTTGCGGCCTTCGCCGGCGTGCTCGCGGCGCCGATCATCCAGGTCAACCCGTTGATGGGGTCCAACCTCATCATCGTGGTGTTTGCGGTGGTGGTGATTGGCGGCATGGGCTCGATCATGGGCTCCATCCTCACCGGTCTTGGCCTCGGCCTGATCGAAGGCATGACCAAGGTGTTTTATCCGGAAGGCTCGGCCACGGTGGTGTTTGTGATCATGGTGATCGTGCTGCTGGTGCGACCGGCCGGATTGTTCGGAAAAGAGAAATGAACAAGGCATCCTGGGGCCCGGCCGTTGGCTACACTGCACTCGTGTTGCTCGGCCTGATCGCGCCGCACTTCGTCTACCCGGTGTTCCTGATGAAGGCGCTGTGTTTCGCGCTGTTTGCCTGCGCCTTCAACCTGTTGATCGGTTACACGGGGCTGCTGTCATTTGGCCACGCCGCTTTCCTCGGCGGCGGCGGCTACATGGCCGGGCACGCCATCAAGCTGTGGGGCTTCCCGACTGAGCTCGGCCTGCTGATGGGAATGTTCTCCGGCGCGGTGCTCGGCTTCGTGGTCGGCAGCCTGGCGATCCGCCGTCAGGGCATTTACTTCGCGATGATCACCCTGGCGCTGTCGCAGATGCTGTACTTTTTCTGCCTGCAGGCGCCGTTCACCGGCGGCGAAGACGGCCTGCAGGCGGTGCCGCGCGGCACGCTGCTCGGCAGCATCAGCCTGGCCGACGATTTGACGCTGTATTACGTGGTGTTCGCGATTTTCGTCGCCGGCTTCTGGATGATCCATCGCACCATCCACTCGCCATTTGGTCAGGTGTTGAAAGCGATCCGCGAGAACGAGCCGCGTGCCATCTCGCTGGGCTATGACGTGGACCGCTACAAACTGCTCGCCTTCGTGATCTCGACCGCGCTGGCCGGCCTGGCCGGCGCCACCAAGACCGTGATGCTCGGCTTCGAGACCCTCACCGACGTGCACTGGCACATGTCGGGTGAAGTGGTGCTGATGACGCTGCTCGGCGGCATGGGCACGGTGCTGGGGCCGGTGGTCGGCGCCTTCACCGTGAAGGTG
>JANNCZ010000924.1:0-1564 GCA_031387185.1 Burkholderiales bacterium | reverse complement strand
CCCGACAACGTGCGCGTCAACTGCGTCAACCCGGTGTTCAACCCGGACACGGCACTCTCGACCGCGTTCGCCGGCGGCGAAGTAAACGAGGAGCGCCGCGCCAAGTTCAGGGCAACGATTCCGATGGGGCGTTTTTCGACTGCGCTGGATGTGGCCAATGCCTGCCTCTATCTGGCGTCCGACGATGCGAGCTTCATCACGGGCGTGTGCATTGAAGTTGATGGCGGACGTTGCGTGTAATTGTTTCAACCAGCCCTTGCGATGGAGACAACCTCATGTTGATGTCCGGTAACGATTACCGCGCCTCGCTGCGCAAGGTCCACCCCACGGTCTATGTCGATGGCCGCAAGGTCGAATCGGTGGCCGACGACGCGGCACTCGCCCCCGGCGTGAACGCCATCGCCCTTACCTACGACCTGGCGCTCAACGAAGAGCTTGCGCCAGTGATGCGCGCCGAGGTCGGGGGCCGCACGGTCAACCGCATGCTGGGCATTCCGAAAAGCACGCAGGATCTGCTCAACAAACTCGAAGCGGTGCGCTTGGTCTGCCAGGAGACCGGCTGCGCGCAGCGCTATCTCGCGGGGGACGCGCTGACCGGCATCTACCAGGCCACGCTGCGTTGCGATGCCGAGGCAGGCACCCAATATCACGCCACGCTCAAGGCTTACATCGAGCACGTCTACGACAACGATCTAGCGCTCGGCATTGCGATGACGGATGCCAAGGGCGACCGCTCGGTGCGCCCCTACGCGCAAGGCAATCTTGACAGCTATGTACACATCATCGAGCGCCGCAGCGATGGCATTGTGATCTCGGGCGTCAAAGCCATCGTCACAGGCGCACCCTACATGCACGAGCTGCTGGTGATGCCCTGCCGCAATATGACCGAACTGGACAAAGACTTCGCGGTCTGCTGTGCGGTACCGATCGACGTGAAAGGTCTGACCATCGTCGCGCGCCCGGCGGGCCGGCCAGGTGAAGCGGCAGCCAAGTTCAGCAGCAAGTTTGGCCAGAGCACCGGCGTATGCCTGTTCGAGAATGTGTTTGTGCCGTGGGATCGTGTCTTCCTCGCCGGCGAGTGGCAGCATTCGGGCTACCTCACCTACTCCTACGCCACGCACCACCGTCACACCTGCATCGCCGCGCGCGCGGGTTTTGGCGATCTGCTGATCGGTGCCGGCGCCTTGATGACCGAAGCCAACGGCATCGACCTCGACCGTGCGGACAACTTGCGCGACCAGATGGTGGACCTCATCAAGATCGTCGAAGGATTCTATGCCTGCGGCATCGCCGCTTCGGTCTATGGGAAAGCCGACGAATCGGGCGTGGTCACACCCGATGCTGTATTTGCCAACATCGGCAAGCTGTTGCTGGCGACACAGATTTACGACATGCATCGCATTGCGCACCATGTCTCGGGCGGTCTCATCGTCACCCTGCCGGGCCCGGATGAAGACCACAACCCGGCCACGGCGGGCCGCTTGTCCGAAGTGCTCTCAGCGCGCTCCGATATTCCCTACGAAAAACGCATTGAGGCCGCACGCTTCGTCGAAGACCTCACTGC
>JANNCZ010000588.1:0-2046 GCA_031387185.1 Burkholderiales bacterium | reverse complement strand
CGGCATGGTGAAAAATCCGAGTTTCATGATCTTCCTTTTACGACAGATGGGGACGGTGCATTCTTCACGCATTTATCATGCATTTATCATGCATTTATCAAAACGCGAAAAATATTTCCGTTTCTCGAAAATTGTACAATATGTCCTGCACTGATAGCAAGGAGAAACAGGATGCGCATGCAGACTCTTGCGCGCGTGGCTGCCACGCGCCGCACCAATGTAAAACCGCAGTTTGCGGGCCATGTCACTGACCTGATCCTGCCTGAGCCGGACGGTGGAGACCGGTCGCAGGCATTTTTGGTGGAGCAGACGGCCAACTGGACCTTGCCCACCCACTTTCATCTTGAGCATCAGTTTCAGGTGTTTGTGGCCGGCAGCGGCAACCTGGGCCGGCATCCGATTGCACCGCTCACGGTTCACTACGCGTCGCCTCACTCTGCGTATGGGCCGCTGGCGTCGGGAGCCGAAGGCATTGCTTACCTGACCTTGCGTGCGGTCAGCGACACCGGTGCGTGGTATTTGCCCGAGTCACGCGCAAAACTGCAGACCCATATCCCGAAACGGCAAGAGCACGGCGCGCCCGGCACCTATCTCAACGCAGCGCAATTGACCGCACTGCCTGGCCCGGTGACGGAGACCTTGATCGAACCGGACGCCAGCGGGCTGGCCGCATGGGTGGTGCGCTTGCCGCCTGGATGTACCGCCGCAGCGCCGGCGCAGGACGCACCCGCTGGCGGGCGCTTTCACATCATTACCCAGGGTGCGTTGCGCATTGACGGCGACAAGTGCGCTGCGCTGGCTGCCGCATTTACCGCGTATGGCGAGAACGTCATGCTCGAAGCCGGTGACGCTGGCGCCGAAGTGATCGTGGTGCAGTATCCGGCGGCGGCGCGCCAACAGTTGTAGCGCCTGCTCTGCCTCGCGCAGTTCGCCATCGGCGCACTGCGCCAGCGCTGCCGCGCAGCGAAATAATGCGATACCGGCGAAAATCCACTGCATTCGCCACTCAAGAAAAATCACGCATGAATTTCGACCAGCTTCGTTTCGGCAATGGCCGCCCCGGCGATCACGACGAACTCTCCGCCTTCGCGCAGGGCGCCGGCAGCTACACCAGCGACATTGATCTGCCCGGCCAGTTGCATGCCTGCTTCCTGCGCGCCACCGAGGCGCACGCACGCATTCGCGGCATCGACGTTGCGCACGCTCTCGCACTGCCCGGCGTGCATGCTGTCATCACCGGCAAGCAGATGCAGGAGGCCGGGCTGGGCGTCATCGCGCCGCTGGCCGTCTTCAACGGCAGCGACGGCAAGCCGATGGCGAGCGCTGGTCTGCCGCCGCTGGCCTATGACGTGGTGCGCCACGTCGGCGAAGCGTTGGCGATCGTGGTGGCCGATAGCGCGGCGATTGCGCAGGATGCGGCTGATCTGATCGAGGTGGATCTGGAATCGCTGCCGGTAGTGGCCAGCATTGACGCCGCGCTGCAAGCGGATGCACCACTCGTGTGGCCGCACCTGACGAGCAATGTCTCGCTCGATTGGGAAGATGGCGACAAGCAGACATCGGATGCCGTGTTTGCCAACGCATTTCATATTGAATCGGTCGAGCTCGATGATCCGCCGCTGTCGCCCTCGGCGATGGAGCCGCGCGCGGCGATCGCGCAGTGGACGCCGGAGGCAGGAAGCGATGCCGGCAACTACACCCTCATCGCCAGCACCCAGGGCGTGATGGTGGTGCGCAAGCAACTCGCCGAGAATGTACTGAAGATCGCACCGGAGAAATTGCGCGTCGTCACCTGCGATGTGGGCGGCGGCTTCGGTACCAAGGTACAGGCGTATCCGGAATATGCCGCGCTGTTGTTCGCTGCAAAGCGCACGGGCAAGCCAGTGAAATGGAGCGCGTCGCGGCTGGAAAGTTTTCTCACCGACACCCGCGGACGCGATTCCAAAATTCAGGCGGACATGGCGTTCGACAAGGAAGGCCGCATCCTCGGCATTCGCGCTGATATCAAGGTCGGCATCGGTGCCTACACTTCGACCTACATCGCCA
>JANNCZ010000910.1:0-2595 GCA_031387185.1 Burkholderiales bacterium | reverse complement strand
GGGGTAAGCACCACGTTGGGCACCGTGAGCAAATCGGGATGCACCTTGGGCTCGCCTTCGAACACGTCAAGGCCGGCGCCGACAATGACACCACTCTCCAGCGCTGCGATCAAGGCTGCGGTGTCCACCACGCTGCCGCGCGAAATGTTGACCAGAAAGCCGTCGGGCCCGAGCGCCTTGAGCACCGCAGCGTTGACCAGATGGCGTGTTGCCGCGCCGCCGGGACAGGCCGCGACCAGAAAATCGCTGTCACGCGCCAGCTGTTCGACGTCCGCGTAATGCCGCCAGGCTACGTCCGGATTCGGGAGGCGTGTGCAGTACGACACCTGCATGTCGAACGCGGCGGCCCGCGCTGCGATTTTTGCGCCGATGCGGCCCAGGCCGATGATGCCGAGGCGCCCGCCATTGAGCGTGGCGCGCTCGGTGCGCGCCTGATGCCACTCGCCGCGGCGCACGGCGGCATCGAGCGTGGTGAAGCCGCGCGCCAATGCCAGCATCAACCCCAGCGCGTGGTCCGCGACGGTTGCATCATTGGCGCCCGGTGCGTGCGTGACCAGAAGGTTGCGCGCGCGCGCGGCGGCGACGTCGACATTCTCGTAGCCGGCACCGAATGCACAGATGATTTCAAGATCGGGCAGATGCGCCATCTGCGCTTCGCTGATGCCGGTTGACCCGTTTGTGACCACCGCGCGAATCCCGGCATGGGAAAATTGCGCGAACGCCTGATCGTCCGGCGCGCCAGGCAGCACGCTGTTCTCATAGCTGCTTTCCAGTGCCGCGCTGGCGCGGCCCGGAAGCGGGATCAGCGCCAGTATGCGGGGGCGTATTACTGCTGCTTGCATTGGGTCAACCGTGATCTTCAGCCGGCGGCGGGAACAACGTCCTTGACTGCGCCCTTCCAGCCCGATTCGGTGATGTCGAACACGATGTTGTCGGGCGACTTGTACTTGACTTCGTAGTAGACGTTGGGGCCAGTCTCCTTGCGGCCGGTCAGATACGAGCCGCCGGCAGCCTTGATCCTGGCGCCATCGGCTTCGACGTTATCGACCCACATGCCAAAGTGGATGATGCCCGCATAACCTTTGGGAAAGCCGCCGGGCACTGGCTCGTCCTTGAAATTGAGGAGCGCGACATTGACTACGCCATCGGTCATGTAGACGCCGCGCTGGGCATTGCCCGCGCGCCACATGCCGAAGGCCTCCTCAAAGAATTTGGCGGAAGCCTCCGGGTCGGGTACCGAAATGGCGATATGGCGAAGTTTGGCCATGAAAATTTCCTTCTTTGTTGTGCGGTGTTTGGACAACCGGCAGCACGCGCGCTGGGTTGGAAATCAAGCCGGGGTTGACATAATGTATTCCTTATATTATTATATGAATACATAAATGTCAATATGTATACATTGAATGTCTTATAAATACTTTAAATTCAATTGATTCACTCTGTAGTTATCATTTTTCGGAATATGCCGGTATTGCCCGGGCGCGCTCAAACATGAGTCGCCCTGACGCAAGGACGGCACCTTTGGAGAACACGATGCTTTGGTATGCACTGGCAACATATGAAACGAGTACCGGCCAAAAGCGGCCTGCCTGGGTGTTCGACTCGGCGCTATACGACGTGGAGCAGGCGCTTGTCGCCGCCGGTAGTTCGCTGCCCGCCGCACTCAAGCTGGGTGTTGGCGAAACCATCGCGCAGTGGCAAGCCCAGAGCGCTGCCGCCGCCGCGTGCGCTGTGCAGGTGGCCGATGCTGTGGCCAAGAAGGCGCTCAAACCCCTGACCGAGGGCAGCTATCGGCTGTGCGCCCCTTATCTGCCGGCGCGGATTTTTGCCACGGCTTCCAACTACCATGAGCACGCCCGGGAAATGGGCACCAAGCTCGCTCCGCGCTCCGAGAGTTCGCCCTACATCTTCATCAAGGCCGAAACGTCGGTGGCCGACCCCGGCGCCAAGGTGGTCAAGCCGCGTGAAGTGGAACGCCTCGACTGGGAGGTCGAACTCGGTGTGGTGATCGGTCGCGGCGGCCGCCACATCAGCGAAGCGCAGGCGCTCGATCACATCGCCGGTTACGTGGTGTTCAATGATGTCACTTCACGTGACCTGACGCGGCGCAGCGACTATCCGTTTTCGCACGACTGGTTTCGCGGCAAGAGTTTCGACACCTTCGGCCCGATGGGGCCGTGGTTTGTGCCGCGCGATTGCCTCGGCGATCCGCAGGCGATTCGCATGACGCTCGACATCAATGGCGAACGCATGCAGGACGGCAGCACCAGCGAAATGATTTTCAGCATCGCCGAACAGATCGCCTATTTGTCACGCATCGTCACGCTCAAACCCGGCGACCTGATCGCCACCGGCACGCCGACTGGCGTGGGCATGGGGCGCGGCATTTACCTCAAGGCCGGTGACGTGATGCGCGCGTCGATCGACGGCATCGGCTCGATTGAAAACCAGGTGGTGGCCGAATGAACCACGGTGAACTGCAAGCAGCGATGGCAAAGGAGTGCACATGACCCAAACCCGCAAGATCAAACCGCGCAAGCTGGGCCATCTGGTGCTGGCGGTGCGTGACATCCAGAAATCGGCCGCCTTCTATAC
>JANNCZ010000831.1:0-11128 GCA_031387185.1 Burkholderiales bacterium | reverse complement strand
AACAGCGCGATCAGGCCCGGCACCACGATGGCACCCGCGCCAACACCAGTCATCAGGATCAACGCCCCGGAGAGAAAACCGAACGCGAGGGCATGCAGGTCTTGCGGATTCATCTGCGCAATTATCGGTGACTTTGCAAAGCTATCGTCCGGACACGCCTGCCGGCGTGCGCAAGAGGGCGCAGGTTGTGCTCACGGCGTTGCCACGAGGCGCTTGCGCTGCACCAAGCGCCTCGCAATGGCGATGCTAGCCTCGGCCCGCATTGGGCACAAACGCCGGATCTTCCTGGTGCTTGCGCTCGAACTTGATGAAGTCGTAGTAGCCGCACTTCTTGCCGTCGGGATACTCGCGGCATACTGACGGACGGCCCTGATAGATGGTGCAGCGGCGCGCGACCTTGTCGAAGAACATGCAGATCGATTTGTAGACCGTGTCTTTTTGATGCCGCAGGATGCGTTCGCTCTTGCCTTCCCAGGTGTAGGTCTTGGTGAAGCGTTTGGTTGCCTCGGCAATGCTCACCCCATGATGTTTGGCCAGGCGCGAGATGTCGCGCGGCTTGGTCTCAATGCGGTCATAGGTACAGCAATAGCCGGGGCATTTGGCGCAGTCGAAGGTCGTTTTGGCGGTGGTCATGGGCGGGCAAGGGCGGAGTGGGAAAGCGAAAACGGGTGAATTTGCCGGATGGTGGGAGCGCATGTTAGCCTAAGCTGATTGGCAGCAATCAAGCACAATCAGGCAACCAGGGAGCAGGTGTGAGCGAAGGGGGCGAATACACGGGATTGGTGCTGACCGGCGGCGGTGCGCGCGCGGCGTATCAGGTCGGCGTGTTGAAAGCCATCGCCGAGCTGCTGCCCGACAAGACGCGCAATCCCTTCCCCATCATCTGCGGCACGTCGGCTGGGGCGATCAACGCAGTGTCGCTCGCGTGTTACTCGCGCGACTTTGGCCAGGCGGTGCAGTATCTGCGCCACATCTGGGAAGGCTTTCACGCCCACCACGTGTACCGGGCTGACCCGCTGGGCATTGGCAAGACTGGTGCGCATTGGCTTGGCGCATTGATGGCCGGCTGGATCGTGCGCACAGCACCCAAATCGCTGCTCGACAACGCGCCGCTGGCCGAGTTGCTCAAGCGCACGCTCGACTTGAACAACATCGACGCAGCCGTAGCACAAGGGGCATTGCGCGCGATCTGCATCACCGCGTCGGGTTATGGTTCGGGCCAGAGCGTCAATTTCTACGACGGCGTCGAGACCATCGAGCCGTGGACGCGCCATGCACGCGTCTCGTGCCGCTGCAAGCTCACGCTGGAGCATTTGCTCGCGTCCTCCGCAATCCCCTTCATCTTTCCCGCCGTCAAACTCAATCGCGAATTTTTTGGTGACGGCTCGATGCGCCAACTCGCGCCGATCAGCCCGGCGATTCACCTCGGCGCCTCACGAATTCTGGTGATCGGCGCCGGCCGCATCGCCGAACCGGTCGATCGCGTGCGCAGCGATTCGTATCCGTCGCTGGCCCAGGTTGCCGGTCATGCGCTGTCATCGATTTTTCTCGACAGCCTCAATGTTGATATCGAGCGCGTGCAGCGCGTCAATCACACCATCGAGCTGCTCATGCCGGAGGCGCGTGCGCAGGCGTCGCTGCGGCCCGTCAACGTGCTGGTGATTGCGCCATCGCAGCGCCTCGACATGCTGGCGGCCAAACACGTCAAGAGCCTGCCGTGGCCGGTGCGCGCCCTGCTGCGCGGCATCGGCGCCATGAACCGCAAAGGCTCGGCCCTCGCCAGTTACCTGCTGTTCGAGCAGGATTACACGCGCGCCCTGATCGACCTGGGCTACGACGACACGCTGGCGCGCCGCGACGAGGTCATGCAGTTTCTGGGGACATAGGCTATCCTCGCCGTCTCGCGGCAGTCACGCAAGCTCTGCTGCTCTACAGTGCGTGACGCGCATTCCTCAGGTGTGAAGGCATGAATTCCTCTTTGTATTTGCGCGCACGCGCCAACCTTGCCGCACTGGCGCTGGCCGCCGGTCTCGCAGCGGCAGCACCCTTCAGCGCCGCGCTCGCCGCCGACACCATGCTGTCAGACTTGCCCAAGGAAGCGCGCACCACCCACGCGCTGATCCTCAAGGGCGGGCCTTACCCCTACCCGAAAGACGGCGTCACCTTCGGCAATTTTGAAAACAATCTGCCCAAGCAAAAACGCGGCTATTACCGCGAGTTCACGGTGCCAACACCGGGCGCGAAAAATCGCGGCGCACGGCGCATCGTGTGCGGCGCCGAGTCGCGCGACTGGAACAAGAACGCCCCCGCCGCCTGCTGGTACACGGGCGATCATTACCAGAGCTTTCAGAAAATCAAAGGATGATCATCATGGCTGCAACCTCGGCTGCTTCTTCCCGCGCACCGCGCAAAGCGGCCGCACCCGCGCGCGCGTTGCGCATCGACTTCACCGGCGCGCGCTCCAAAGACGCGATGCTGCAAGTGGTGGCCAAAGCACTCAAGCTGCCACGCCATTTCGGCATGAATCTCGATGCGCTGCACGATTGTCTGACTGATCTGAAGATCACCGCTGGCACGCAAGTCGTGCTCGTCAAGCTGGCACACACACCAGCGGGCGACGCAGTGCACGGCGTGTTCCGGGCCGCGGCGCGGCATTGGTCAAGCCACGCTGGGGCGGGTCAGAAGGTATCGCTAACGCGCGAATAGCGTGCAGGCCAGGCGTCCATGCTGCGGCAACTCACGTCTTACCGGCCGCGCATCAGCCACCTGATCTATGGCGCGCTGGTGCTGCTGGTGGCGATCATCGTGCTGCTGGCACGCGGCCGCTACGAGCAACTGGACGCAATCGAAAATGATTTTTCGCAACTCGAGCGCGTCTCGCAGACCAGCCGCCTCGCCGTCGAACTCGGTGAGCGCCTCGCCAGATTGACCTCGTCGATCCGTGAGTATGTCGCGGGCGATACCATCGAGCCGCCACCGCACATTGCCCTGCTGGCCGGCGTGCTGGCCGGCACACTCGAAGGCAAGCGCCCCGAATTGTCCTCCGGTGCGATGGATAGCGATCGCGTGCGCCATGAGGTCACCGCCTATCTCGCCAGCTTTGACGCGATCGTCGCCGCGCGCCGCGAGCGCCGGCAACGCTTGAACCATCTGGCAGCGCTGGCCGAGCGTCTGGAGGCGATGTCGGCCAGCGCCGGCCAGACCTTGCGCTACCTGCGTCTGCGTGACGCTGAACATCAATATCTGCTCAACCGCAAGAGTGAAGCTGTCCAGCGTGTGGTGGCGGCGAGCGGCGCGCTCGCCGCCAGCTTCCAGCGCCCGGCAGAAAAGACTGCCGCGATCGAATACACGGACGCGTTCAAGCGCGTGGCCGAGATCTACGCGGCGCGCAATCTGGCTGCCCTGGAGGTTCTGAACGAACACGATCAGCGTCTGCGCGCCTTCACCGCAAGCTTGGGACGGCGCGCGCAGGTCGGTGAAGGTGCTGCGGTGCAGGATTTTCGCGGCCGCCTTGCCAATGCCGTGCAACGCAATATCGAAGTGACCATCATCACCGTGCTGGCGGCCTTGCTCGGTGCGATTTTGTTGTTGCGCTTTGTGTTGCAGCCGCTCAACCGCATGACGGGCGCCATGACGGCAGTGGCCAGCGGCGACTACGCGCATCCAATTCCGCATGCGGGGCGGCGCGATGAAATCGGCGAAATGGCCGCGGCGCTCGTCACTTTCAAAAATGCGCTGCTCGGGCTCAAGGCTGCGCAGTCGCAGGCCGAAACCGCGAGCCGCCACAAGAGTGAATTTCTTGCCAACATGAGCCACGAGCTGCGCACGCCGCTCAACGCCATCATCGGCCTCTCCGCAGTGTTGCTCGAGGACAGCAACTCCGGCGGCGCAGACAGCGCAGAGATCAAGGAGTCGCTCAAGCGCATCGACTCATCGGCTAACCACCTGCTGGGCTTGATCAACGACATTCTTGACTTGTCGCGCATCGAAGCTGGGCGCATGCCGGTGCGCATCGAGGCCTTCGCCCCTGGGGCACTGGCCGAAGAAGCGCTCGCCACGGTAGCGCTGATGGCCAAAGACAAGGGCATCCGCCTCGAATCGCACTACGCACAGCCGCTGCCGGTGATCGACAGCGACCAGCAGCGCGTGCGCCAGATTTTGATCAACCTGCTTGGTAACGCGGTGAAATTCACTGACACCGGCCTGGTGCGCCTCGAAGGCAGTGCGGCCGACGGCATGCTCAGCTTTGCCGTGAGCGACACCGGCACCGGCATCGCCTCGGACCATTTGCCACGGCTGTTTCAGGAGTTCTCGCAGATCGACAATTCATCGACGCGCAAGCATGGCGGCACCGGCCTGGGCCTCGCCATCTCGCGGCGCATGGCGCGCTTGATGGGCGGCGACATCACCGTGCAAAGCGCGCCAGGCAAAGGTTCGACCTTCACGGTTACGCTGCCGCTGATTGCACCGGTTGCGTTGTCTTCGTTGGGTGCAGCCGATGCGGCAGCGCTGGCCTCGGTGCCGGCCAAGAGTGCGGGCCTTGACCTGCGCGGGCCGGATCAAGCACTGGCGCTGGCCTCAGTGCCAACAGCGGCCACAGCGCCGCACGATGCGCTCGCCAAGGCGCAGAGCGCCGTCGCCCACTAGAATTGCGGCCATCATGTCTGCCACCGCACCTGCCTTACCAACCGCATCCGCTGCCTCAACTACTGCCAACGCAGCCAATGCCGGCATCGCCAGGATGTCGCTGCTCATCGTTGATGATGATGAGACCAACCGCTACACGCTGGCACGGCGTCTGACGCGCGACGGCTACGCCAATCTGGCGATGGCCGCCAACGGTGCTGAAGCCCTCACGGCAATGCGCGCCGACCATTTTGATTTGATCCTGCTCGACATCATGATGCCGGTGCTCGATGGGTTTGGCGTGCTCGAAGCGATGCATGCCGACGCCGCACTGCGCAGCATCCCGGTAATCGTGATCTCGGCCCATGATGACCTCGCCAATGTGATTCGCGCGATTGAACTGGGTGCAACCGACTATTTGGCCAAACCGTTTGATCCGGTGCTGCTGCGCGCGCGGGTGCGAGCCGCTCTCGAGCGCCGGCAATTGCAGACCGGCCTCGAAGGCGCGCTCGCCGAAACGCGCGCCATGCTCGAGATCAACCCGGTGGCGACCATGTTCATCAAGCGCCTCAGGGTGATGTGGATGAACCCGATGTGTACCCAACTGCTCGGTTACAAATCGGCCGAGTTGACCGGCCACACCACGCGCCATCTGCATCTGGTTGAAGATGATTACCGCAATCTGATCGCCAGGGCCGGGGCCTCGCTCAAGACCGGCGCGGTGTTTCGCGGCGATGTGCATATGCGCCGCAAGGATGGCAAAGTGATCCTGGCCCGCATGGCCGCCAAGGCGATTGCGCCGTGGAATCTGGAGAAAGGCGTGGTGTGGGTGCTGGAGGATGTGACCGAGCAGCGCGCCGACGCCGCGCGCATTGCCTTCTTGGCGCACCACGACCAGCTCACCGGACTGCCCAACCGCATGCTGCTGGCCGACCGCACCAAGGTGGCGTTGTCGCAGGCGTTGCGTGCCAAACAGCAGTGCGCGGTGCTGTTCCTTGACCTCGACAAATTCAAGAGCATCAACGACACGCTCGGCCACGCGATTGGCGACGAACTGCTGATCGAAGTGGCGCGCCGCCTCAGGGCACAAGTGCGCGACTCGGATACGGTTGCGCGCATCGGCGGTGATGAATTTGTGGTCGTGCTGCCGTCACTCAAATCACGTGACGACGCCGAAATGATTGCGGAAAAAATCCGCGCGTCCCTCGCCACGCCCTACAACCTCAACGGCAATGCCGTCAACACCACGCCGTCGATCGGGGTCGCGCTGTATCCGCTCAACGGCAGCGACGCGGACACGCTGTTCAAGTGCGCTGACGAAGCGATGTATCAGGTCAAGCACGCCGGACGCAACGGCTACCGGTTTTTCGTGCCAGCGGCTTAAAGCAGCGCGTCGCAACACCGGGACTCACCGGCAGGACTCAGCAGCGGGTGCGCAAGCGCGCCGCGCGCCTGACGTTTGTTAAGGTTGTACCAGTGTTGTGGCCGCTGGCGGAACCGCAGGCGAGCCAGCCGGTGTGCCGGACAACTCACGCGCAATTTCACTGCGCGCCATCGCGACCACGCCGGTCAAGGCTGCCTTGAGCATGGCACGCATTTCGGGGGATGCACCCGACTCTTCCGAGCCAGCACCGGCCTGCGCGACCAGACGGTCAATCACTGCATTGAGATCACGGCTGTTGAGTGCACCCTTGAGCGCCGACTCGATGGCCGGGCCGGGATCAAACGCATCGAGCGAACCACGCGCGGCGCTGGTGGCGAAGTTGGACAACACCGACATCGCCAGCGTCATGAACATCCGCTGCATGGCCGGGTCAAGCGCGCTTGGCGCTGATGTCGAAACCGCTGTTGATGCAACCACCGGCGCAGCCGCCGCAGGCATGTCAGAGCCCGCAGGTGCGGCCCATGCACTCACGGCGCCCACACCCGCCGCCATCCCGGATATCAGGACGGCAAGCGCGCCGGCGCGCAGCGTTTTCGGCAATTTCTGTGCAGTCAATCGTGTCATGTCTGCCTCCTCGTCACACTCATCGAAGCCGGCAAAACTGAACCGGCACTATTTTTTGAAAAAACCCTGCAACATGCCCATTGCGCCAGCCGCATCAAACCCGCCCGATTCGACCTGACCATTGGGAGTGAGCTTGTCCACCACCTGCGGCAGCATCTGCGCGATCTGGTCCTGCGAGACACCAAACTTTGCTGCCAGGCCGGCCACCATGTCACTGCCAAGCACGCCCTGCAACTGATCCGCCGAAATTGGCAGGTTTTCACCCCTGCCGACCCACGACGACGCGATATCGCCCAACCCCTTGGACTGAAACTGCTCGACCAAACCGCCAATGCCACCGGGATGGTTTTGCAGCATGCCGAGCACATCCTGCAATAACGGGTTGCTGCTGTTGCCGGATGACAAGGCTTGGCCGGCCATGCCGGCGATGGAGTCGAATAGTCCCATCGTGTTGCTCCTAAAAAGAGTGCATCGAAGTGATGCGAATTGAACTAAAAATGTCCTAAAACCGTTGGTGGGAGCGCTTCTTGGCGATATGTCCAATACAGCACTGCATACACATCTCTTGGCTGCGCTGCCACAATCAGCCGCAGAGGGTAACCCAAATTCACCCTCAAAAATGTCACAAACGTTAACAATCCACCAACACGCAATCCGGCGTTGCAGAGGACAGTTTCAGGGGGCAAGCGAACCAGCGCTGCGGGGCGGTTTCAGGGCGCAGCACCCGCAAGCTCAAAACAGCCGTGAGCCCAAACGATGCAGGTCTTCATTGAACGGCCGCTTGGTGGTGGTGATGCGCAGCAGGTCATCGTCGACCAGCGCATCGCCGCGCAGACCGACGCAGCGCGCCGACTTGCCCTCGACCAGCAATTGCACCGCGTGCGCCCCCATACGGCTGGCGAGGATGCGGTCATACGCGGTGGGTGAGCCGCCGCGCTGGATGTGGCCGAGGATCGTGGCGCGCGTGTTGCGCCCGGTGCGCGCCTCAATCTCGGCCGCCAGCAGGTTGGTGTCAACGATGTGTTCGCAAATCACCACCAGGGCATGGCGCTTGCCGCGCGCAATGCCGCGCTCGATCTGCTTGATCAGATTCTCCTTGTCAAACGGCAGCTCGGGTACGGCCACAAATTCGGCGCCACCGGCCACGGCAGCCGAGAGCGCGAGATCGCCGCAATGCCGTCCCATCACCTCGACCAGCGAGATCCGTTTGTGTGAGGACGAGGTATCGCGCAAGCGGTCAATCGCCTCGGTGATGATGTTGAGCGCCGTGTCAAAGCCGATGGTGCGGTCGGTGCCGGGAATATCGTTGTCGATGGTGCCAGGCAGGCCGATGCAGGGAATGCCGCGCTTCGAGAGCGCCGCCGCGCCGCGATAACTGCCGTCGCCGCCGATCACGATCAGTGCGTCAATGCCGGTGGCACGCAGGCGCGCGGCGATCTGATCCTGCACCCGCTCCTCCATGAACTCGGGAAAGCGCGCCGAGCCCAGAAAGGTGCCGCCGCGATTGATCACGTCCGACACACTGCGCCGGTCGAGTTGCTCGACACGGCCTTCCGAGAGGCCGAGGTAACCATCGCGCACACCGAATACTTCAAGGCCATGCGACAGCGCCGCGCGCACCACCGCGCGAATCGCCGCGTTCATGCCGGGCGAATCACCACCACTGGTGAGGACACCGACGGATTGAATGGGAGTTGCGGATTGGCTCATGTGTGCATCCTTCTAGAAATCGCCCCAGCGCGCATGCACGGCCGCCAATGCCGCGAGTGCGGCGGTCTCGGTACGCATCACGCGTGGCCCGAGTGTGACGCCCTCAAAGCCTGCCGCGCGCGCGCGCAATTCTTCGGCATCCGAGAGCCCGGCCTCAGGGCCAATCAGCAAGTGAATCGCCGTGCCGTGTGCCGGTGCGGGAATGTTGCGAAATTGAATATCAGCCAAAGGAGAAAGCATGAGCTTTAGGCCTGCGGCTTTTTTCACCTCACCCAGATACGCGTCAAGCGCTGCGACCGGTGCAATCTGCGCGAGGCGATTGCGCCCGCACTGCTCACACGCCGCGCGCGCGATGGCCTGCCAGTGCGCGACGCGGCGCACCGCCCGCTCAGGTGACAGACGCAACACCGAGCGCTCAGCGGTTACTGGCGTGACATGGGCCGCGCCCAACTCAACCGACTTTTCAACGATCCAGTCCATCTTGTTGCCGGTAGCGAGGCTTTGCGCCACGTGCAATGTGAAAGGTGATTCAGAATCGCGCTCGTCGTAAGCCAGCACTTCGGCCTCCACCGTCTTGCGGCTGACCAAGGTCAGGTGCGCAGTGTATTCACCACCGAGGCCATTGAGCAGCGTGACCTCGGCACCGGCAACCAGACGCAGCACGTCGCGTGCATGATGCGCGCAGACATCGGTCAATGCCACCCTCGCACCGATGGTAAGGGGGCGATCACAATAAAGGCGAGGTGTCACAGCGGCCTATCTGAGTTGTCCGTACCAATAGGGAGTTTTGACTGTCCATTCGGACTCTTTGTATCTTGTATGTAAGAGACGATAAGCACGATTTGACAGATTGCCAGTGTTCTGGGACACACATCCACCGCGCGTTGAGCGCACCGCGTTGTGCAACATTTTGGGTACTTCGGGATCTTTGGGATTTAGCCGCGCCCATTCGATTACGTGCACTGCGTAAAAATCGGTCGCATTCGGCAAAGATTTGAGAGCCGCTTGTTCGTTTGCAAGCGCCGTTCGCATTTGCTCGTTCAGGAATTCAGTCGCCATATTGCGGTCTCTGACACTCTTGCCATCAAAAATATTTCGCGGATTTTCGTCAGGTGCAAGACTGCACCACCAGCTTGCCTTTCCAAACTGGGCATCTGACTCGGAGGTAGCAGTCATCGCCATGCGCCCGATTGCACCAGCACCCGTTAAGTCATCAACGAAGGGGCGACGCCAAGGCTGCGCTACAGCAATTTTCAAAGTGTCTTGCGTGAAAACGATCTCTTGCGTTGCCATTCGGCGTGAAATCTTAGATGTGGAGGACTGTGCGCCGGCATCGACGAGTTCCGCAAATTTTTCAGCCAACTCCTTGCGTCCGATGAGTGAGGCGCGGAACCAGCCAGCGTCGGCGACATCGGCGCGAATCAAAGTCGGCAGCTTTGGGTCTGTGGCCAGATCTAACCAAACGGAGAGTGGCAAGGCGTGGTTGAGTATCGCCACCCCATCCGCATCAATTCTGAGGCCCTCGCTTTTTGCGGGCGCCGTCCGTTTGAGGTCATTGTCTATTCGTCCAAACACGCTGCGCGGCAGGTATTTGACCAAGTCCGCGTAGTTTTGAGCGAGCCGAAGACGCTCTTGCAATATTTGATTGCGTGTGGACGGGGATTGGGTAGCAGCATGTTGTGCTTCGATTTGTGCGAGCAGAGCATCCAGTCTTCCGCGAGCTGTCGAGCGATTTTCCTGATCCCCCTCCAGTCTTGCGGAATGGAACTGAAAT
This sequence comes from Burkholderiales bacterium, assembly GCA_031387185.1. GTDB lineage: Bacteria > Pseudomonadota > Gammaproteobacteria > Burkholderiales > JAEUOS01 > CANJDH01. The sequence continues at coordinate 1,010 of JANNCZ010000831.1, read as the reverse complement.
GCAACGTACGCTGGATGCTGGGGCGGAATGGTCTTCGCAAAAGTCAGCAGGCAGGGAGCGAGGACGTTTTGTGCATCAAGCGTGGAGAGCAGTGCGTAAGCCCATGCTGGGTTGCTGGTGATTCTCCATTTGTCATAGGCATGCTTGCGTGCGGCGAGAACTACTGCGACGCCATTGCGTACTTCTGGAGGGGTGAAGCCCTGGTCTCGCGTGCCATCCGGCACGCGAATACCTCCGCTCAATCGTTTCATTGTGAACATCCAGTCAATCAAATCAAGCGTGTCTTCGTCCGTCAGTACGGGCATGCGCTTGTCTGAAAACTCGACTTGATCAAGAAGCAGAAGCAGGTCAGCAAGATCCTGCGAAAAAGCAAGTGTGCCTACAGCAGCCAAGGGCATGCGTGAGAATCTGGCACCTAGCGTAGAGAGCCGCGCCGTCGAATCCAGTGTCGCCTGCGCATAGCCCAATGTGCCGCGCGCGGCAAAGTGCACCAAACGCTTCGCGGGGTCAGCGAGAATTGCCTGCAATCCGGCTTCAATCTCTCGTAGAGACTGCCTGAACGCCTCTACCTTCTGGTGTTCCACAGCGGCCAGGGCATCGCGGCGCGCATCACCGCGAAGTTGATTGGCACTGATTTGCCGGTACTTTTCACCCCACGGCTTTTCGTCGAGGATGGTTTCGCGCAATTTGGCTCTCACTGCGGCCAACGCTGACCACGCCGCCCAAGGAGACCCGGCATCCCGTGCAATTGTGTCGAATCGCCGCCTCGCCTCACCGTACACACCTGAATAGAAATCTGCGGCGGCGATTTGATAGTCCCGATCTTTCACGAATTCGATAGGTGCACCGGCCAATGTGCTTCCGGGAATTTCTTGATCAGGGACGGCTCCGCGGCCATTGTTCGCACGGCTTGGCGCAATTCCGCAATTGTGAAAGACGGCGTCTTGTGCTTCGATCCAATTGTGAACATGGACACTGTCACGACCGAATTTCGTGACGCGATCTTCGAG
>JANNCZ010000826.1:0-3174 GCA_031387185.1 Burkholderiales bacterium | reverse complement strand
CCGGGCATTTCGGTCTCGGCAATGGCAATCTCTTTGCGGCCCCAAGCGGCAAGCTTGAGGTCGGCGATAACGTAGTCTTCGTTTTTAAAACTGCGGACGGGGAATTTAAGTACGGCGCTCATCTCGCGCCCTCCTTTCAATGGTTCAAAGTGGAGTTAAGCGAGCGCCGTTGCATGAAAAACCCCAAGCCTGACCGCCTCGTGTGAACTTGCTGAACTGGTCAGCTAAGGTGGCTGCAACGCTCCTTGGGAGAGCAAGATTATAACCTCAGGCCGTCATCCTTTGAATCCATCCTTGATACCCGTGGTGGCATGCGCTGCTGCCTCTGTGCGTGGGCTTGGCACTGGCCTGCGCACGGCGCAGAGTGCATACTTCATCGCTCCCGGAGTCAACAATGAATACACTCACTCGCCGCGAAATCATCCTCGCCGCCATCGTGCTTGTGGTGCTGGCGGCGCAGCCGTTGTTGCCGCATCTGCCCCAGAGTCAGGACTATCACCACTTCTCTGACACGCGTGCGCTGCTGGGCGTGAGCAACGCGCTCGATACCTTATCGAACATTCCGTTCATCATCGGTGGCATCGCGGGCATCGTGTTGATCTGGATCGGCCGCCTGCCAACCCCCACCTCAGCGCAGGGCGCGATGTCGCTGCTCACCTTCGCCGGCCTGATCGCGACCGGCATTGGCTCGGCCTGGTATCACATGCAGGCGCCGCCCAATGATGCGGGTCTCGCGGTAGACCGCTATGGCATGGTGATCGCTTTTGCCGGCATTCTCGGCCTCGCCGCCGCTGATAAGGTGAGCGAGCGGGCCGGCTGGTGGATGGGCTGGACCGTGCTGGTGGCCGGGCCGTTCTCGGTGTGGTGGTGGACGCAGACCGGCACCATCGCGCCCTATGCCGTGCTGCAGTTCGGCGGCATGGCGCTGCTGGTGTTAATTTTGTTTTGGCGCGATGAACCCGGCGTGGCGGCTAACGCGGCAGCATGGCACGGAGCGGGCCAGTTGCCCGCGAGCAGCGCGTCAACGGGTCCCAACTGGGGCATGCTGATCGGCGTCTATGCACTCGCGAAAGTGTTTGAAGCAGCAGATGCGCAGATTTGGGAGTTGACCTTGCACACGCTGTCAGGGCATTCGCTAAAACATGTGGCCGCCGCCTGCGTCGCGATTGCCGTCATTGCGCCGATGGTGCGGCGAGTGGGCGTCGACCGCTAACATTGGGCTTCTGCGTCGGGCTTGCACATCCGGATGCCGCATTGTCAGACAACGTCCGCTTTTCTGAACAGCAACGCATGCTCACTCACATTCACTTTGCTTCCCGATTGGCCAATCTTCTCCATGAAAACCTTCTCCCCCGCATCCGTTGTGCAAGCCCAACTCGACGCTTACAACGCGCGCGACATTGACGCGCTGCTGGCGGCGTACGCGTCCGATGCCGAACAATTCACCTTGCATGGAGAACGCTTGGCAAAGGGGCGTGAGGAAATGCGCCCGCGCTTCCTGGCGAGATTCGCCGAGCCGCATTTGCAAGCGCGTCTGCTCACCCGCACCGTAGTGGGTGATGTGGTGGTTGACTTCGAGAGCATCACCCGTGATTTTCCGGAAGGCGTGGGGACGCAGGAACTGCTCTGTATTTACGAAGTCCGGGACGGGTTGATTCAGAAGGCGTCGTTTGCTCCGGGCGCGAAAACACTCACGTCCCCGTGAGGGTGTTACCGGGCATGGCGCGCCCTGGTTGCGCCAGACCGGCGCCAGCGCGCCCCCTGCGATGCTGTAGTGAGGCGGCATGGGGCATTGCTCACACAGGGGACGACCGCAATTGAAGTACTCTGATTAAAATCAATCCAACCAATGAAGTCCATTCCTCAAATTGTGCAAGCGCTCAAGGACGAAGGCGTGGCCTTCGTCCTGGTGGGCGGCTTTGCCGTGCAATTGCATGGCTTTGTCCGTTCGACGCTGGACATTGATCTTGTGTTGGCCATGGACGACGCGAATTTGAGCAAGTTCGTCAATGTCGGAAAGCGCTTTGGCTTGGTGCCGGTGATACCCGTGCCGATTGACTCTCTGAAGAATGCCGCGTTGATTGAACAACGGCATCGCGAAAAAGGAATGCTCGCGTTTGCACTGCGAGAGCCGGGCATTGCCGGCAGCGTGATTGATGTGCTCGTACGGTCCGAAGTACCCTTTAACAGATTGGCTGCGGATGCCAGTGTCATGACCCTGTTTGGGCGGGCGGTGAATGTGGCGTCTATTGATCACTTGCTGGAAATGAAACGCATCGCCAACCGCCCGAAAGACCGGCTCGATATTGAGGCACTGGAAAAAATCAAGCGCGGAGAGCGGCCCAATGACTGAGCAGACATTCACCAAGCAAACCTTGACTTCCGTGCCTGCCGCCGAAGTGATACAGGAGCGCTGGCTCAATATCCTGGAGCAGTTTGAGTTATGGACGCAGATTTGGGCAGCCAATCCGGAACTTGCCAAACAAGCGGGTAGCCGGGTTGAAGAGTTGATGATGCCGATCGAGGCCGTGCAAGCGCGCTACGCCGGTTATCTGGATTAATCGCGCTTCAGTTTGGCAAACGCCGACGCCATCGCGTTGTTGGCTGGCGGTGCAGGCTGCGCTGGCGGTCTGCCCTGAGAAGTCCGATCCATGCGCTTCTCTGGCCGCATGCTGCCCTCATATCCCCCTCTGCCGGCTCCAGGAGCGCCGCTTGGCGCACCACGTGAGGCTGGCCCGGTTCTGTCGGTTGGCACATCACCCATGCGCATGGTTAGCGCAATCCGCTGGCGCTTGGGGTCCACCTCCAGCACCTTGACCTTGACGATCTGCCCCGCCTTGACCACTTCGCGCGGGTCTTTGACGAACTTTTCCGAGAGCGCCGAGATGTGCACCAGGCCGTCCTGATGCACGCCGATGTCGACGAAGGCGCCGAAATTGGCAACGTTGGTTACGGTGCCTTCGAGCACCATGCCCGGCTGCAGATGACTGATCTCGCTCACGCCTTCGGCGAATGAAGCGGTTTTGAATTCGGGCCGTGGATCGCGTCCCGGCTTTTCCATCTCTTTGAGAATGTCGGTCACGGTCGGGATGCCGAAACGCTCGTCGGCATACTTGGCCGGTTGCACGGCTTTGAGCATGCCGGGCGCGCCGAGCACTGAGGCGATGTCGCGAT
>JANNCZ010000820.1:0-5063 GCA_031387185.1 Burkholderiales bacterium | reverse complement strand
GGCGTGCGCACCACCGTGATGAACGCCAGCCACGCGGTGCTGCCGCTCACCTTCGGCGCCCTCGGCACCGCCTTCGGCGGCCTCACCCCGATCTTCTGGATCCTGGCCCTGTGCATGGGCGGCGGTGCCTGGTTTTCCGGCCGCCATGCCAAGGCGGCGGCGTGACACTCGACCCGCGCTCCGCTGACGGCGCCAGCGCGCCAGCCGACGCAAGGGAGGGTGCGCAGGGCAAGCGCTCGCGCTGGCTCAAACGTGGCGCGCTCACGCTGGCCGCACTCAGCCTGATCGCGTGGAGTGGCGCATCGCTCTATCTTTATGTCAATCAACGCAGCATCGTTTATCTGCCGACGCGCGACTGGGTTAAATCGCCCAGCGACAACGGCCTCGCGTTTGAAGATTTTCGGATCAAAGTCAAACGCGCCAATGGCGCGCACGAAACCATCAACCTGTGGTGGCTGCCGGCACCCGCGCCCAACGGCGTGAGCGTGCTGTTCCTGCACGGCAACGCGCGCAACATGGGTGCCCTTACCAACACCAACAAGATCAGCGCCCTGGCACGCGCCGGCTTCAACGTCCTGACGCTCGACTACCGCGGCTACGGCAAATCGGATGGCGACGCGCCCTACGAGGCCGCGCTCTACGAAGACGCCGATGCCGCGCTCGACGAGTTCACGCGCCGCGCACCCGACCCCGCCCGGCGCATCCTGCATGGCCACTCGCTCGGTGGTGCGGTCGCGATTGAGCTCGCCGTCAAGCGCCCGCGCGCGTTTCTGGGCGCGTTCATCGAAGCCAGTTTCAGCAGCATGCTCGACATGTCCACCGTCAACCCCCGCTATCGCATCCTGCCGATGGACACCCTGCTCACCGAGCGCTTTGACTCGGCGCAAAAAATCGCGTCACTCAGATTGCCCGTGCTGTTTATCCACGGCACTGCCGATGAGCGCATCCCGCAGCGCATGAGCCAGACACTCTATGCGCGCGCGCCGGAGCCGAAAACCGTGCTGTTCGTCAACGGTGCCACCCACAATAATCTGCATACCTTTCCCGATTACGACAGCGCCTATCGGCTGCTGCTCGGCATGGCCCAAAAATGAGCACGCTGCGCTGCGCCCGTGGTTGCGTGACTGCCGCCGTGACTGCCGCCGCCATGCTGCTGGGCGGCTGTGGCGGCCGTCCCTTCGATCTGCAGGGCCACCGCGGTGCGCGCGGCCTGGCACCGGAAAACACCCTGGGCGGATTCGTGCGCGCGCTCGAGACCGGTGTCAGCACACTCGAACTGGACATCGGCGTCAGCCGCGATGGCGTGGTGGTGATTCATCACGACGAGCGCCTCAACCACGATATCGCGCGCAATCCGTCCGGCGCCTGGGTCGCCGCGCCCGGGCCGCTGATCCGCGATCTGAGCTTTGCCGAGATCGGCGAATACAACGTCGGCATGCTGCGCCCCGGCAGCGCCTACGCGCAGCGCCATCCCGAGCAAACCCCGCGTGAAGGCGCGCGCATCCCCAGCCTCGCGCAGTTGTTTGAACTGGTGCAAAAGCGCGGCGACGAAGGGGTGCGCTTCACTATCGAAATCAAGCTCAGCCCCGACAAACCGGATCACACCATCGGCCCGCAGGCCATGGTGGGAGCGCTTCTTGACGTGATTGCCGCGCACCGCATGGATGCCCGCGTGACGATTCAGTCGTTCGACTGGCGCACCCTCAAACTCGTGCAGGCGCGCGCGCCACAGATTCCCACCGCCTATCTGAGCGCGCAACGCCCCGCGTTCAACACCATCGACGTGAAAGGTTTGTGGACTGCGGGCCTGCTGCGCGAGCGCTTCGCCTCGGTGCCGGCGATGGTCGAGGCGGCCGGCGGCGCGGTCTGGTCGCCGCACTACGAAGACCTCACGCCCGCCCTACTCAAGGATGCGCGTGCGCGCGGCCTCAAGGTGATTCCGTGGACGGTGAATCAGCGCGCCGACATCGGGCGCATCATCGACATGGGGGTTGATGGCCTCATCACCGACCGGCCCGATCTTGGTGCCGCCGTGCTCAAGGAGCGGGGCAGGGTGGCGCGTTGAGCCGACCAGACCAGCGACCTCGTGAAGATCGTTGGTGCGAGCGGCTATTGTGGCAATACATGCGGGAGAATCTTGGTGGAAGCGGGTTTCAGGGGTTTTCGGAAATAAACTTGAGCCTGGCCCCTTTTTTCCCTTCCTTTTTTCCCTTTTTTCGTGCTGCGGAGCAGTTGAACCTCACCGGCGTGTGGAACCTCGTTTGCGCTCATCTCAAACATGTCCTCGCTGGTATCGGCCCGCCAAAATCCCGGCACCGCCTCGAAAATCTTGCGCTTGGATGCGGCTAACTGCGGTTTTTAGGTTGAACGGTTGCAGCGACTCGAAGACCGCGCCCCCCACTGAACCCGCTGCGGCGGGTTTTTGTTTCTGCGCCAGCTGCTGCCGGTTTTCGAGGCAGCGTTACTCGATCACGCGGTCGGCGCGCAGCAGAATCGAATGCGGTATTTTCAACCCGAGCGCCGTGGCGGTTTTCAGGTTGACCAACAGTTCGAACAGCGTCGGCAGTTGCACCGGCAGGTCGGCCGGCTTGGCCCCCCGCAGGATGCGGTCGACATAAGGCGCGGCGCGGCGATACAAGTCGGTGGCGTCAATGCCGTATGAAATCAGCCCGCCTTCCTCCACGGCGGCGCTGATCGCCGTGATTGCCGGCACCTTGAGACGTGCAGCCAGTTCGATCACCTGCTTGCGATGCACGGTCATGAAACTGTTGGTCATGGCGATCAGGCCGCTGCCCGCCTCGCGGCCCAGCGCACCGATGGCTTTCTCAATGTCCCCTGGGTTGTCGACCGGGAGCCTGATCACCTTCACGCCCAATTGTGGCGCGACCGCATCGGCCCGCTGCAGGTAATAGTCCGCATAGGGCGCGGTTTTCGGATTGAACATTACGCCGGCGCGTTGCATGCGCGGCGCCATTTCCTTGAGCAGCTGCAGCGATTTCTCGATCAGCGTCGCTTCCAGATTGATGAACCCCGTGATGTTGCCGCCGGGCCGCGCCAGGGTCTTGACGAAGCCGCTGCCGATCGGATCGGACACCGACGCGAACACGATCGGGATGGTGCGGGTTTGCCGCTGCAGCGCGGCCGTGGCCGGCGTGGTGCCCGCCAGAAGCACATCGGGTTTGAGCGCCAGCAGTTCCGTCGCGAAGCTCGCGGCGCGTGCGGTATCGGCGGCAATCCAGCGCACGTCCACCGTCAGGTTGCGTCCCTCGGCCCAGTCCAGCGCGGCGAGTTTTTCCCTGAAGGCGGCCAGGCGCACTTGCGCTACTGCGTCGTTCTCGGCGTAACCCATCAGCACGCCGAGGCGCCGGGTACCTGGTGGCGCTGGCACGTTTCCGGCCACTGCCTGCGCCCGCGCGAGCAACGGCATGCCCGCAAGACCAACACCGATCAACGCACGCAGCGTAGCGCGCTTGTTCATACGAGTTCTCCTCGATCATATTGCTGATAGCCGCTCCCACCAAGGCTTGCAGGTCGGCTTACCGGCACGCTTACCGGCCGATGACCGGAGTTGAAACGCAAAGTGGTCAAAGGTTTTTTCATTCAATCACCCGGTCCGCCCGCGCCAGCAATGCCTGCGGAAACTTCAAGCCCAGCGCCTTCGCCGTTTTGAGGTTGATGGTGAGTTCGAAGCGGGTCGGCCGCTCGATCGGCAGGCTGGCCGGGTTGGCGCCGGCCAGCAGCTTGTCGACATACAGCCCGGCGCGAAAATAGTGGTCCGAGAGATCGGCGTCGTAGGTCATCAGGCCGCCGGCCGCAGCGTCGCCGCTGATGGCATACATGACCGGCACCCGGTGCTGCGCGGCCCACGGAATCAGGCGCGTGGCGAACACCGGACCGTAGAGCGAGTTGATCAGCGGCAGCACGGCCGGCGCACGCCACGCCGTGATCTGCTCCAGGGCGGTGCCGAGCTCGGCTGCATTGCGCGCCTCAAAGATGCGCAATTCAATGCCGCGTTGGGCGGCGGCGGTGCGCAGTTCGGTCAACTGAAAACCGGTGTTCTGGTCATCGGGGTTGACCAGCACCGCGAGGCGGCGCAAGCCGGGCACGGCATCGTGCAGATATTCGAGGCGCTTGGGCACGAGTTCGGCGCGGGCATTGGAGAGGCCGGTGACATTGCTGCCCGATGTGCGCAGTGATTTGACGAGGCCACTGCCGACCGGTTCGCCGACATCGGCCATCACGATCGGAATCGTCGTGGTGGCCGCACGCGCCGCGTGCACGCCCGGCGTGTTGCGCACCACCAGCACCTTGACCGGCAGCTTGACCAGCTCGGCAGCGAGGGCCGGCATGCGCGCTAAATCGCCTTCGGCCGAGCGGTATTCGATCACGTAATGGCGGCCTTCGTCGAGGCCGCGGCTTTTGAGGCCGGCGCGCAGGCCGGCCAGGCGAGAGGCTGACGTGGACGCGGGTGCCGGGTCGAGCACGCCGATGCGCGGCAGGCTCGCTACTGCTTGGGCATGCGCGGGCAATCCGGTGCCGGCGGCACCGAGTGCGAACAGGGCTTGCAGTGCGCTGCGCTTGTTCATTCAATCACCTTGTCCGCCCGCACCATGAGCGTCTGCGGAATCTTCAGGTCGAGTTCCTTTGCCGTCTTGAGGTTGATCACCAGGTCGTAATGCGTCGGCTGCTGCACCGGCAGGTCGGCGGGTTTGGCGCCGCGCAAGATTTTGTCCACAAAGTACGCGCTCTGCCGGTACATGTCGAGAAAATTGGCGCCGTAGGAAATCAGCCCGCCCGCTTCAGTGAAGGCTGAGTGTTCGTAGATCGCCGGCAGGCGCGCCTTGGCGGCCAGCGAGATCAGTTGGCCGCGCTCGGCATTGAACAACGACGAAGGCAGGACCAGCAAGGCCTGCACCCTGGCTTTGGCGAAGGTCTCGAACACGCCGGCGAAATCCGCAGCGCGGCTGGCGCTCACAATCTGCACCTGAAATCCTATTGTCTATGCGGCGACGGTGACTTCTTCGAGGCTGGAGGAAGATGATACTGACGAAGTGGATTCGTGA
>JANNCZ010000803.1:0-2302 GCA_031387185.1 Burkholderiales bacterium | reverse complement strand
CCTGAACCGAAGGTGCAGCACGCGGCGGCGCTGGCGGACGCACAGCGTGCGGCGCGCGATAGTTTGCGCCGCTGATCGCGACCGTCAGCGCGGGCTTGCCGTTGCGGACACTGGCGGGCGCCGGGGCGTTTTCCCAGCTTGACAAATCAACCTGGTGGCCGAGCGCAGCGAGTCGCGCGAGCGCCAGCGCGAGATCGAAAATACCGGAGCGCGCGCCACCGGACGCGTCGAGCGCGATGGTTTCTGCGGCACCAGCCGGCAAAATCGACTGCACCAGATCGCTCAACACATGACCGGGGCCGACTTCGACAAAGGTGCGTACGCCCGCCGCGTGCATCGCGCGAATTTGGTCGATGAACAACACCGGCTGCACGATCTGGCTCGCCAGCAGTGCGCGCGCGTCTGCGGCGCTTGAAGGATAGGCCATGCCGCTGGCGTTGGCATACACCGGCAGCGCGTTGTCATTGAAGGTCACACCGTCGAGCGCGGCAGCAAACGGCGCACGTGCATCGGCCACCAGCGCACTGTGAAAGGCGGCCGATACCTGCAACACGCGATGGCGGATCGAGCGCTCGGTCAACGCAGCAGACGCCCGTTGAATCGCGTCGGACGAGCCGGCCAATACGGTTTGCTTGGGTGAATTACGATTGGCAACCACAAGATCGCTGCCCGCCTCCTGCATGAAACGCGCAAGCGTGGCTTCATCGGCCTGCACCGCGACCATGGCCCCGCGGTCCGCACCATCGCTGCGGCGCGCCATCAGGCGGCCGCGCAGATTCGACAATTGATGCAGGGCGGCAGGCGCAATGCGGCCAGCGCCACACAGCGCGGACAACTCGCCATAGCTGTGCCCGCAAGCAGCGGCGGCACCCACGCCAAAATAATCGAGCACCTTGAGCGCGCCCATGCTCACGGCGCCGAGTGCGGGTTGCGCCACTTGGGTGGCCTTGAGCGCCGCATCCTGCTCGCTGCGCGCGGCATCGGAAAACGCGGGGTGGGGATAAATGAAATCGCTCAGGCGCGGTGCGCCACCGGCCGCGGCAAACGCGTCATCGGCCTCAGCCAGCGTGTCGAGCATGCCGGGAAACTGGCAAGCCAGATCGCGCAACATGCCCGGATATTGCGAACCCTGGCCGGGGAACAGTGCGCCGAGTGTGCCGTGCGCAGGGCCGGCACCATAAGCGATGCCGTTAGGCGCTGTCCATGCCGCCTTGCCGGCATTTTTTTCAAGAAGGGTGCGTGCGCTGTCGAGTAAGGCTGCGCGATCAGACTGCACCGTCATCACCACCAACAGGCGGCACGTGGCGTCACTGCGAAAATCAGTGCGAGACACATGGGCAGCGCGGCGCACATCGAGCCACGACGCGCCTGCGGCGAGCGCGCCACGTTGTGCATCGAGTTGCGCAGTCAGCGCGGCAGTGCTGTCGCCGCACAGGGCAAAGAGTTCAACATCGCCATCCCAATCCGGCGCCGTCTTCGCCGCCGCATGCTCTTCAAGCACGCAATGAAAATTGGTGCCGCCGAAGCCCAGCGCGCTCACCCCGGCGCGGCGCGGATGCGCAGCACGCGTGACCCACGGGCGTTTTTTGGTATTGACGTAAAACGGTGACTGCGCGCCAATCGCCCCTTCGAGCGGTTGCTGCACCTTGATGGTTGGCGGCAGCACCTTGTGGTGCAGTGCCATTGCTGCCTTGATGATGCCTGCGACGCCGGCAGCAGCCTTGGTATGGCCGATTTGTGATTTCACTGAACCGAGAGCGCACCAGGCGCCCTGCTCAGCCGTTGGCAACGGCTGGCCCGCCGCCCCGCCAAACACCTCGGTCAACGCCGACAACTCGGTCGCGTCCCCAACCTTGGTGCCGGTGCCATGCGCTTCCAGCAGATCAATCGATTGCGGCGTGACGCCAGCAGCAGCGTAAGCGCGTTGCAACGCCATCTTTTGCCCGCTCGCGCGCGGCGCGTAAATCGCGCTGCTGCGCCCGTCGCTTGACGAGCCAATGCCCTTCAAGACGGCGTAGATGCGGTCGCCATCGCGCTCGGCATCGGCGAGGCGTTTGAGTACCAGCATGCCGAGGCCTTCGCCGAGCACGGTGCCATCGCAATCGGCATCGAACGGTTTTGAGTCACCCGTCGGCGACAGCGCCGGCGTTTTGGAAAAACACATGTACATGAAGATGTCGTTGAAGGTATCAACGCCACCGGTGATGACCATGTCGGACAGACCCGCAGCCAACTCCAGGCCTGCAAGATGAATCGCCGCCAGCGAGCTTGCGCAAGCGGCATCGACCACGCAGTTGGTGCC
>JANNCZ010000776.1:0-9240 GCA_031387185.1 Burkholderiales bacterium | reverse complement strand
GGCGTGCGCCGCTGCGGTTCAGTTCCGCCAGCACATCGAGCGCTTCAGTGTCGCGCCGCTGCTCGGCGAGGAACTCTGCACGTGTCATCAGGATGGCGTGTTGCAGCGGCAGTTTGCGCAGGTGGCTGGTGCGATTTTGTGCGGCGGTGCTTGGCACTGAGACTGCACCGGGCTGCACCGCTGCCATCGCGCGTTCGACCCAGGCATCACGCTCGCCCGGGTGTTCGAGCTGGTGCGCGGCTCGCGCCGCGAGCAGCGCCGCGTGTCCCGGCTCTTCGCCGCTGGCGTGCGCAGCGGCGGCCGATTTTTCGGCGCGGGCATAGCGGCCTTCGAGAGACGAGAGCAGTGCGTCGAATAGGGAGTGGCGCGCTTTTTCCTTGGTGCGGGCGGCACGGAACGCGCGCACCCGCTCGGGCAGGCCGAGGGTGTAGGCAGCGGCGCGGATAAAAAAATACAGCAGCACAAACAGCACCACCGTCAGCAGGATGAACAGCGACAGCGCCATCTCGACCCGCGCCGGGTTGACGAAAAAAATCACATAGCCGTCGTTGTAGCGCGCCGCCAGCGACAGGCCGGTGGCAAGCGCGAACAGGGCGAGCACCCAGAACAGGCCGCGCATGGCGTTACCAGTGCCTCAGGCCGCGCACGGCACGGTGCTCTCGCAGGCGGCGCATGGATGCGGTATTGCGTAAGCCGTACACGCGCTATTTCCCCAGCGCGCGCGGCGCTTTGTAGTTGCGCACGGCGTTGATGCTGTCAGCCAGCGTCGGCAATTCAATGCTGATGGCCGATGACGACAGGCTGCGCAGCGTGGCAAGCGCGGTGCCACCATTTTTGGAACGCACATCGACATAGCGGTTGAGCCAGACGATGGCGGTATCAACATCGCTTTTGAACAGCGCTTCATTGCGCTGCAGCAGCGCAATGCGTGCGTTGAGCAGTTTGAGTTTGAGGTTCTCGCGCACGAAAAACGCTTGACCGGGATTGAGCAACACGGGGTCGGCATCGCCGATATCGCGGATGCGGATCAACTGGCGGAACTGCTCCCAGGCGTCGTCGCGCAGGCGCGTCCAGGTGGATGGCTCGCCTTTTTTGTCTTTGTTGTCTTTCGACTCTTTGCCGTCCTTGGTTGTCCTGCCCTCCTTCGGCAAGACAGTAGCGGGTGCCGCACCAGCGGATGTTGCGCCGCCCGGTACAGCACCGCCTCCTGATGCTGTTTGCGCGGCACGCGCTGCTGATGCCGGTGTGCGTTCGTCAAACAGCAAGGGCAGCGTATCGGCACTCGAAATGACGGCATCGAGACGAATGGCAAGGCCGGAAGTATCGACGAAGGGCAGATTCTTCAAACGCTCGATATCTTTTTGCAGCGCGCGGCGCACACCGATGAATTGCGCCTTGTCAGCGCGGCCGAGGCGCGCGTCGGCGTTTTGCAGCGCGACCAGCGCACCGCGCACATTGCCGGCCAGTTGCAATTGTTGCGAAGCGATGCCGAGGGTCTGCTCGATCTCGGTCAGCGCCCAGTCGTCACGGTTGCGCGAGAGGTCCTGATACAGCGCTTCGAGGGCGGCTTGCTGGCCTTGCGATTCATTGAGCTTGGCCTCCACTGCGGCAAGCTTGGCGACGGCCTCGGTCACCCGCGCCTGCGCCTCGCGCGCGAGTTGGCCCTGCTGTTGCAACGAGGCGCTCTCGGCCTGGAGGCGCTGCGCGACTTCCTGCGAGAGGTTGCTTACCTGCCGCCGCGTGTCCCACCAGTTGACGGCAAACAGCAGCGCCAACACCGCGATGATGATTTTTTCCGCAGTCCACCAGGCTGCAAGCCTTGGTGGGAGCCAGCGTGAGGCAGTCGATGCGCCAAGGCCGTTGGTGGGAGCGGCTTCTGGCGGCATGCCCGAATCAGATTTTGGCGTAGTGTCGCTCATTGCGCCGCCTGTCATGCCGCCCGTGTTGCTGCTGGCGCAAAGTGGGCCGTGAGGCCAGCCATCAGGCCCGCATCACCACCTGCGGTTTCGATCACGCGCGCGCAGTCAAGCGCGCGCATGCGTGCGGCGATGCGCGGATGGGGCACGAACACCGGCACTGATTTCGTGACGGTGGCAGCATCTTGCGCAAGCATTGCCACCAGATTCTCGCCACCCTCCGAGCTCGTGACCGTGAGCGCGGCGATTTGCCCCTGCCGCACACATTGCAGCAACGGCACGGGGTCCGCCGAACCGCGCAGGCGTGCGTAGCTGGCGACAGTCTCGACCGCTACGCCCGCGTGGGTGAAATGATCGAGCAGCCATTCGCGCCCGCCTGTGCCGCGCACGATCAACACCCGTTGCGGGGTCACCTTCAGGTGCGCCAGCTCGGCGACCAAGCCTTCGCTGTCGAAGCGCACTGGAGGATGTATTACCTCGTGTGATTGGCAAGCAGGGGGCGCCGGGGACAAAGGATGCGCGGGCTGTCGTGCAAGCAATGGCGCCAACTGCGCCGCAAGCATTGCGGCAGTGGCCGGGCCGGTCGCCGCCGTGCGCAATTGCATCGGCCACGCCAGGCCGCGTGCATGCAGGTGCGCAAACGTCTGCTGCACCGCGTTGGCACTCACAAAAATGGCGAGATCAAAGCTCGCCAACGCACCGAGTGCGGCATCAAGCTCACGCAGATCAGCCAAGGGGGCTATATCGATCGTGGGGAACAGCACCGGAACACCACCGGCTGCACGAATCATCTCCGCGAGCGCGCCGGCCTGAGCGGCCGGGCGCGTGACCACGATGTGCAATCCATCGAGAGGCTTCATGAGGCGTGCATGTTCACGTCAGGCCGCGTTGCGCAGCGCGGCAAGGATGCGCCCCGCGCCCTGCTTGCTCAGTTCCATCGCAGCGCGCTCGCCGAGCGCGATGGCATCACCCGCAGCACCCTGGACTTGCGTCTCCATCACCTCGCTGCCATCGGGCGCGCCAACCAATGCGCGCAGCACGATCAGACCCGATTCAATCACGCCGAACGCTGCCAATGGCACGGTGCAACTGCCGCCCAGCGCACGGCTCACAGCGCGCTCGGCGGTGACGCACGCGGCCGTGTCGTCGTCATTCAAGGGGGCAAGCCACGCCGCGAGTTCGGCGCGGCCTTCCAAGGTTTCGATACCCAGCGCGCCCTGCCCTGCTGCCGGCAAACTGGCGGTCGAGGGCAAAATCGCGCGAATGCGTTCCACGAGGCCGAGGCGTTTCAATCCCGCCGCCGCAAGCACGATGGCGGCGTAGTCGCCACGGTCCAGCTTGGCCAAGCGCGTATCGAGATTGCCGCGCAAGGGTTGAATCACGAGGTGAGGATGCGCGCGGCGAATCTGCGCTTCACGCCGCAGACTCGATGTGCCAACCACGCTGCCGGCGGGTAGTGCCGCGAGTGACGCAAAATTGTTTGAGACGAATGCATCGCGCGGATCTTCACGGCGCATGATCACCGGCAACGCAAACTCGGCTGCCAGATCGGCCGGCACATCCTTCATCGAATGCACCGCCAGATCGGCCTCACCGTTGAGCAGCGCGACTTCCAGCTCCTTGACGAACAAGCCCTTGCCGCCCACCTTGGAGAGCGTGCGATCAAGGATTTCATCACCGCGAGTGCTAAGGCCGAGGATGCTTACATCACAGCTTGGATATAATTGTTGCAATGCAGCGCGAACGTGTTCTGCCTGCCACATCGCGAGACGGCTCAGGCGTGACGCGATGACCAACTTTTTCGGGGACGGTCCCATTGATTTTCCGGGGAAACAGCGTGGAAACAGCGTGCGCAGACTGACTAAAAGTTTAGCACGCGCATGCGCCGTCACTCTCGCTGCGGCGCTGTTCGCGTTCAGCGTACATGCCATCGAGGTCACGCAAAATCTGGCGGCTGATGGCGCGATTGCAGCGCAGCAATCCAAACCCCTGCTGCTGTTTTTCACCCAGCCCGGCTGCTCTTACTGCGAGCGCGCTCGCGCCGAGTATGTGCGCCATCTTGCGATTGATCCGGCCTACACGTCTCGCGCGATTTTTCGCGAAGTCTCGACAGGCAAACTGGTCGCGGGCTTTGATGGCCAGCGGCGCACCGGCAGCACCGTGGCGCGCGCGCAGGGCGTGACGCTCTACCCCACCATCATCATCGTCGATGCGGCTGGCAAGCAGCTCGCACCGCCGCTGCGCGGCTACACCGTGCCGGATTTTTACGGTGCCAGCATCGACTCGCGTCTTGACGAAGCGGCGAGGACGCTACGGGGCGCGCAATGAAATCACGCAGTGACGCCTTGCCGTTAAAGGAAGATATCCGCCTGCTCGGCCGCCTGCTCGGCGAAACCATCAAGGCGCGCGAGGGGCAAGACACGTTTGACACCATTGAAACCGTGCGCCAGCTCTCGGTGCGTGCGGCACGCGATGGCGACAGCGCCGCGCGCAAGCTATTGGCACGCACGCTCAACCGTTTGTCACGCGACCGCACGGTCTCCGTGGTGCGTGCTTTCTCGTATTTTTCGCACCTGACCAATATTGCCGAAGACTGCGACCACAGCCGCCGTGCGCGTGCCGCACTGCTCCGCGGCGACGCACCCACTGCCGGTAGTCTGGCCCACACGCTCGATCACCTCGCTGCAGCGCGCGTCCCCGCCGCCGAAGTCGCCGCATTTTTCGCCAGCGCCTGTCTCGTGCCGGTGCTCACCGCGCACCCGACCGAGGTGCAGCGCAAGAGCATTCTCGATGCCGAGTTGGACATCGCGCGCCTCGTCAGCCAGCGCGGGCAGAGCGCGTTGACGCCCGCTGAGCGCGCCACCATTGACGAACTGCTTGAAGCGCGCATCCTCGCCATCTGGCAGACGCGCATGCTGCGCCCGACGCGCCTCACAGTGGCGGATGAAATTGAAAACGGCCTGTCGTTCTTCCGTTACACCTTTCTCGAACAATTGCCGCGCCTGCTCGACGCCACCGCACGTGAATTGGCGCGGCGCTATCCGCGCGCGCAGATCACCGTGCCACCCTTCTTTCGTATCGCCACCTGGATTGGCGGGGATCGCGATGGCAATCCGAATGTGCATGCAGCCACCCTGCGCCGGGCGCTGCAACGCCAGTCGGGTCTGGTGTTTTCGCACTACCTTTCTGAAGTACACGCACTCGGCGCAGAACTCTCACTCGCCAGCCTCCTGGTCAAGACCACACCAGCCTTGGCACGCCTTGCAGATGCGTCTCCGGACGTCTCCGCGCACCGGCAGGACGAACCCTACCGCCGCGCGCTGACAGGCATCTACGCGCGCCTCGCCGCTACGGCGCGCGCGCTGTGCGGCTTTGAAGTCGCGCGCCATGAGATCGCCGAAGCACCGCCCTATGCGGATGCCGATGCCTTCGCGGCTGATCTCGCCGTCATCATCGACTCATTGGTGACGCATGGCTCGCAGGCCCTCACGCGCGCGCGTCTCGCGCCCCTGCTGCGCGCGGCCCAAGTGTTCCGCTTTCATCTCGCACCGGTGGACTTGCGTCAAAGCTCGGACGTGATGGAGCGCGTGGTCGCCGAGTTGCTCGCTGCGGCCGGCGTCGAGCGCCACTATGCGGCGCTCGATGAAAGCGCCAAACGCACACTGCTCACCATCGAGCTGACCCAGCCACGCCTGCTGCGCTCGCCCTTCGCACGCTATTCGGACGAAGCAGTCAAAGAGCTGGACGTGTTTACCGAGGCAGCAACAGCCCACGCACGCTTCGGCGCAGCCGCCGTGCCCAACCACATCATCTCGCACGGCGAAGCGGTGTCGGACATGCTCGAAGTGCTGGTGTTGGGGAAAGAAGCCGGTCTGTATGATCCAGTCGCTCGCCGCTCGGCGCTGCACATCGTGCCGCTGTTTGAATCGATTGCCGACCTCGAAGCCGCGCCGCATATCCTGCGCGACTGGTTTGCCGGGGAGATCGGGCGCACTGTCACGCAACATCTTGACAGTACCCAGGAAGTCATGCTCGGATACTCCGACAGCAACAAGGACGGCGGCTTTTTTACCTCGATCTGGTCGCTGTATCAAGCGGAGATCGCGCTGGTGGATACCTTCCGCAACGCTGGTGTGACGATGCGCCTGTTTCACGGCCGCGGCGGCAGCGTCGGGCGTGGCGGCGGGCCAAGCTACGACGCCATCCTCGCGCAACCGGCTGGCAGCGTGAACGGCCAAATCCGCATGACTGAACAAGGCGAGATCATCGCCAGCAAATACGCCAACCCGGAAAACGGGCGGCGCAATCTGGAGACCCTGCTGGCGGCCACGCTGGAGGCATCGCTGCTGCCGGGCGTGCGCGGTCCCGCACCGGCGCCGGCCGGCCAGCGCGCCAGTGCAAGCGACTCGCCTGCCTTTCTGGCCGCCATGCACGAGCTCTCACGCGAGGCCTGCCGCTGCTACCGCGCCCTGGTTTACGAAACGCCCGGCTTCGCGGAGTATTTTTTTCAGGCGACGCCGATTTCGGAAATTGCCGAACTCAACATCGGCAGCCGCCCCGCGTCACGCAAGGCGGGTCAGCGCATCGAAGACCTCCGTGCGATTCCGTGGGTGTTCTCGTGGGCGCAGTGCCGCGTCATGCTGCCGGGCTGGTATGGCTTTGGATCAGCGGTGGCGCTCTACCGGTCACAGCATGGCACCGCCGGCATGACACAACTCAAAAAGTTTTATCAGGGGTCGCCGTTTTTGCAAACAGCGCTCGCCAATATGGATATGGTGCTGGCCAAGTCCGATCTTTCCGTCGCCGCGCGCTATGCCGAGTTGGTGAGTGACAAAAAGCTGGCCGCTGCGATCTTCGAGCGCATCCGCAGCGAGTGGGAGCGTACTCGCGATGCGCTGTTCGCCATCTCCGGGCAACGTGCGTTTCTGGCCGGCAACCCACTGCTGGCGCGTTCGATCAGAAACCGCTTCGCCTATCTTGACCCGCTCAATCATTTGCAGGTCGAGTTGATCCGCCGTCACCGTTCCGGTGTCACTGACGAGCGCATCAAGCGTGGCATACACCTCTCGATTAACGGCGTGGCGGCTGGTCTGCGCAACAGCGGCTAGACCAAGCACCACACAAGCGGCACGGAATCCGCGATCTCCCCCATTCCCCAGTCCGCGCTCATCCACCCTTAACTTGCACTATTCATTTCTCGAAAGACACATCATGCTCAAAGGCAAAACCGCTCTCGTTACCGGCTCCACGTCAGGCATCGGACTCGGCATCGCGCGCGCGCTCGCGGCGCAAGGCGCCAACATCATGCTCAATGGCTTTGGTGACCCGTCGCAGATTGACGCGGTGAAAAAGGACATCACCGCACTCGGCGTCCAGGCCGGCTATCACGGCGCCGACATGACCAAGCCACGCGAGATTGAAGACCTCATCAAGACCGCGCAGCAGCAATTTGGCGCGCTCGACATTTTGGTCAACAACGCCGGCATTCAGCATGTGGCACCGGTCGAGTCATTTCCTGACGAGCGCTGGGATGCCGTTATCGCGATCAACCTGTCATCGAGCTTTCACACCATCAAGCACGCGCTGCCGCAGATGAAGACCCGTGGCTGGGGCCGCATCATCAACATCGCCTCGGCCCACGGCCTGGTGGCCTCGGTGCAAAAGGTGGCCTACGTGGCGGCCAAGCACGGCATTGTCGGCCTGACCAAAACCATCGCGCTCGAAACCGCCAACACCGGTGTTACCTGCAATGCCATCTGCCCGGGCTGGGTGCTGACCGCCCTGGTGCAAAAACAGATTGATGCGCGCGCCGCCGCCGCAGGCCAGACCGATGCACAGGCCAAGATCGCACTGGTGTCGGAGAAGCAACCTGACCATGAGTTCGTTACACCCGAAGACCTTGGCGCACTGGCGGTGTTCCTGTGCAGCGACGCCGGCCGTGTGATTCGCGGCGCATCCTATGTGATGGATGGCGGGTGGACGGCGCAATAGCGGTAACCACCAGCCCTCCCACGCTCGCGCATCACACCAAAGTGAATCCACGGCGCAAGATGGGCGATTTGTCAAGAATGGCTCCCACCAAGGGTTTTGGCGCATCACCCCTGCGGCGGCGTGCAGCCTGCGCCGTCACGTTGTGCGCTGCCGTGTTGCTGACCGGCTGCGATTATCTGCGTCCGTTCGAGCAGGTTTGTGAGCAGCGGCTTGGCCCCGTCAGCATCCGGGTCGATGCGCCGGCCACACAGCATGTGCACGACTACACCCAATCGACCAGTAACCTCACGGCACGCGGCACCCACGCCGGTGCCGGACGCCGCGTTGAGGGTCTCACCGAAGTCAATCTCATCAGCCGCATTGCAATTGGCGGCAACGGCGTGGTCAAACCTTTCTCCGGGCGCTACTGCACGCGGCCCGATGTGCAGGTCACGCTTGCCTACAAACCCATGACCGTGTTCATCGCGAGCGAACAAAAAGCCGGCTCCTGCATGTTTGATCTCACCATGGGACACGAGATGAAACACGTGCGCTCCTACGAGCGTTTCATTGACGAGCTGGCGGGGGAAGTCGAGACCGGCCTGAAGACGGCATTGACGGAGAAGGTGCACTACTTTCCCAATGCCGCAGAGGGCGAGCGTGTTTTGAACGCGTTGATCAGCGAAAAAGTCAACGCCGCGATTCGCGATGGCCTGGCCGTGGTGCAGAAGCGTCAGGCGGCAATCGACACACCGGAAGAATACGGACGCCTTGATTTGATGTCGTCAAAGTGCGGCACTTGAAGCGGCAACTCGGACAGCAACTCGGGCACCCGCGCAGGCAGCGGCTAAAATTCGCGCATGACCACGGACATCACTGCCGCCACCGGAGCGGCCCTGCCGAAATCATTGGGCCGCTACAAAATCGTCGCCGAGCTTGGGCGCGGCGCGATGGGCACGGTGTTTCACGGCATCGATGAAACCATCGAGCGCCCCGTTGCGCTCAAAACGCTGAACGCCGAGTTGCCGCCCGAAGTGCTGGTCGAAGTGCGTGAGCGCTTTTTGCGCGAGGCCAAATCGGCCGGGCAACTCAATCATCCGAACATCGTCACCATCTATGAATTCGGGCAGGACGCTGGCACCGCCTTCATTGCGATGGAGTTTCTCGAAGGCAAATCGCTGCAGGCGGTGATCCGCGAAGGACAGTTGCCGTTCGACACGATTGCCGATTACGTGGCGCAGATCGCCGAGGGCCTCGACTACGCGCACCGCTTCGGCGTCGTCCATCGCGACATCAAGCCCGCCAACATCATGATCTCTTCGCGTGCGCTGGCGAAGATCACCGACTTTGGCAT
>JANNCZ010000755.1:0-5445 GCA_031387185.1 Burkholderiales bacterium | reverse complement strand
TGCCGGTGTTGCCGTCAAGTGTCGCACGTTGGCGCAGCCGCACTCCGGGAAATTCGGCCAGCCTGTCGTGACCAGAGACGATCCCGGTGAAGGCGCCATGCTTGCTGCCGCCTGACTCAACCCACCACCCGCGGCAGCCACAAGGCCAAGTCGGGAAACGCGGCAAGCAGGCCGAGGATCACAAACAGCGCCAGCACAAACGGCAGCGTGCCGATGATGACGTCGTTGAGTGAGCCGCTCTTGCGCAGGTTTTGCACCACGAAGAGATTGAGCCCTACCGGCGGTGTGACCAGTGCAGTTTCGATCAGCACGATGATGACGATGCCGAACCACACCGGGTCAAACCCGAGCTTGAACATCACCGGCGCGATGATCGGGATGGTGGTGATCATCATCGACAGCGTTTCCATGAAGCAGCCGAGAATCACGTAAAACACGATCACCGCGAACAGCATCATCATCGGCGTGAGGCCCAGTTGCTCGATGAACGAGGTCAACTGGGTGGTCAGGCCGATGGCCGAGATGATGAAGTTGAGAAAGTAGGCGGCGAGCACGATCAGCATTACCATCGCGGTGGTGCGCATGGTGCCTTCGATGGCCTCTTTGAGCATGGCGAACGAGAGCTTGCCGGCGTGCCACGCCAGACCGAGTGAGGCAACCACGCCGAGCGATGCGGCCTCCGTTGGCGTCGCGATGCCGCCGTAGATCGAACCAACCACCACGAGAAAAATGCCCAGGGGCGGCAGCAGGTGCGGCAGGCTGGCAATGCGCTCGGCCCAGGTGGCGTTGAATTTTTGTCCACCCCAGGCCGGTTTGATCAGGCAGCAAATCACCACCGTCAGCATGAACAGCAACACCAGCACCACGCCCGGCACGATGCCGGCCAGGTAGAGCTTGGGCACCGAGGTGTTGGTGAGCACCGCATAGACGATCATGTTGATCGACGGCGGAATCAAAATGCCGAGGGTGCCACCAGCGGCGAGCGTGCCGAGGAACAGGCTCTCGTTGTAGCCGAAGCGCTTCGCCTGCGGCAGCGCCACCGTGCCCACCGTCGCCGCAGTGGCGACGCTGGAACCCGAGGTGGCCGCGAACATGCCGCAGGCGGCGATGTTCGAATGCATCAAGCCGCCCGGCAGCCACGACACCCACTTGATGAGTGCGCCATACATGCGCTCGGCAAAACCGGAGCGCAGCAAAATTTCACCGAGCAGGATGAACAGCGGCACCGACACCAGCAAAAATTCATTGCTCGCCGACCACGCCACTTCGCCCATGGCGCGCGACAGCGGCAATTGCGAGTAGATGGCTTCCAGCGCGAGGGCCAGCACACCCAGCGATGCCGCGACGGGAATCGCCAGCGCCATCAGCACCAGCAGGATGATGAGTGCAGTGCCGATCATGACTTGCGTTCCGCTTCCGGCGCACCAGTACCCGCCACGCCGTGCGCAACCGGGTTGTCGCCGGCAACCGCGTTCAGCACGGTGAGATCAGCGCTCTTGGCATACGCCGCTTCGTCACTTGCATCTTCTTCAATGCTGCGCGCCGACAGCAGTGCATGAATCGCCGGCCAATCCCCCGCCAGCAGCGCCACGCCCGCGCGCAGCAGCAGCAGCACCAGCGTCACCGAGAACAGCACCAGCCCGGCAAACCAGAGCCCCTGAGGAATCCACAGCGACACCTTGAGGGCAGAGTTCGATTGCGCTTTCAACGCCCACGAGGTTTGGAACACCGAAAACGCATAAAACGTGAGATAGCCCGCCAGCACACCGAGCGTGATGAGCGCGAGGATGTCGAGAAACGCGCGCAGCTTCGCCGGCAAATGCTGATACAGCGCATCCACCCGCACGTTGGAGCGGCGCAGGAGGGTGAAGGCGAATGCCCATGCCGTCCCGATCGCAAACGCGTAACCCGACAGCTCGTCCGCGCCGCCGAGCGTGAAGGCAAACAGCTTGCGCAAGATCACATCGGCTGACACCACCAGCGAGGCGAGGAAGATCAGGCCACCGCCAAACCAGACACCCCAGAGCGAAATCCGGTCGGCGGTTTTGATCGCGTGATCCAGCATCAGTTCAGGCCATCATCTGAACATCGTTGGTGGGAGCCACTCTTGGCGCACATGACAAATGAGAAGATCTGCCTCACTGTCACAACTGTCTCGTTACTTCTTGACTGCCGTCACACCGACCACTTTGCCAATCGTGCTGTTGAACCCGGCCACACAATCCGCCGAGCAGCGCGCCGCCCAAGCCGGCACCATGGTCTCATTGACGATTTTCTTGAGCAAGGCAATGTCGGCAGCCGACGGCGTGACCAGCGTCATCTTGCCCTTGGCACCGAGCGTGCAGGCGGCGGCACCGCTGTTGCACAGATAGCCTTGCTCGGTGTGCAGCGCGGCGGCGTCCCAAATGCTTTTCTCAAGACCTTTCACTTCAGTCTCGATCAAGGTGCGCACGCGCGGGTCGAGCTTGTCGAGTGATTTTTGATTGGCGGCGTAAGCGATCTGGCCCCAGCTCACCGGCAACACCAGCAAGTGCGTCGTGACCTCATGCCATTTCGCCAGGTTGCCCGAGAGCGTGCCGGTGATGCCGCAATCGACGGTCTTGTTTTGCAACGCAGGTACGACCTCACCAAACGCCATCGTCACGGGGCTGGCACCGAGCGCCGTCATCAGCTCGGATTGCGAACGGCCACCAACGCGCACCTTCTTGCCCTTGAGGTCGGCGAGACCCTTGATCTCGGCGTTGCAATACAGCACCTGCGCAGGGTAAGTCGAGATGCCCAGCAGTTTCACACCGAATTTTTCGCGGAACAATTTTTCGTACATCGGCTTGGCTGCTTCAGTGATCTTGCGCGAAGTCTCGACATCGGTGACGAGGCCAGCGATGTCTACCGCTTCGTTGGTCGGATCATCTGCCGCGAGATAGGCCAGCACGGTGGCGCCGATTTCGAGCACGCCCTGACTCATCAGGCGCAGCACTTCCGGGCCTTTGAGGCCCATTTCGTTGAAGCCCTTGGCCTCTGCCGTGATCGCGCCTTTGGACTTTTCGGCGAGGGTTTTGGTCCAGAACGGCAGCTCGTAATCCTTGTAGGGCGGCAGGCTGGAGATCGAGCCGACCACTTTGAGTTGCGTCTTGGGCAACTCCTGGGCTTGCGTAGCGGCATTTGCAAACAGCAGGGATACCGCTCCAAGAACGGCTCCCACCAACGGTTTTAGCAGCATGATTGATTCCTCTTGGGAAATGGAAAGCGGTCTGATTGTAGGTCAGGAAAAATGTCTCATGCAGATTGCGTGTCAAACCCGCGCAACGCCAGAGCCACCACGCGCGGCACTGGCCTCGCGCCTGACTCGTAATACGCGACTGCCCGGCGCGACAGGCCCAGACTGTGCGCTGCCTCAGTGAGCGAAATGCCATGCGCAGCGCGCCAGGCAGTGAAATCGACGGACCCCGACTGCGCAGCTTGTTCACGCGCCATGCGCCACACCGCATCAGCGCCGATTTCAATTTCTTCACCCTCGGGTCCGCCCCACGAAAGCGAATGACCCCACTCGCCGGCGGCCACTTTGGCGAAGCGCGGCTTTTTGAGCGCAGGTGCAAGCGAGGCATGCGCCTTGAGAGCGGCGCCGACATCGAGTTTGTCGATTCTACCGGTGGACCAAATCACTTCGACTTTGTGAGGCGCCAAAGCGCGCGCCGATTTGATGGCGGGCAATTTCATGGGTTCAACTCCTTCCAGCGTTGCAGCAACAATGGCTGATTTTCCCGTGCCCAAGCCAGCGCTTCATCAAGCACGCCCCGTCCAACTTCGCCGACAATCACTGTCAGCCTGACAATCGAAACGCTGCAACGCCCATCCGGCGTTTCCACATGAAAGTGAGGCTCGCCATGGTCATTGGCATACAACGCAATTTTGCCGTTGGCGAGACGCTTCTGCGTGGGCATGGAATAGTGTAGTGCATGCCATGCACCATTTCAAGCGGTTTCGCCATGCCAATTTTTGTGCCACCCGGCACGCCATTCCGCCGCCCGGCGCCACCCTTGGAGCGATCGGCAACCAAATGCTACGGATGCCGAGCGCAATAGGCACCGCCCTCACAATGGTTCGGCACAAATAACTCGCCTTGAATCAGCCAGCGCCCTTGAATGCAGCGCCACTGCGCCTGATAGAGGCCGCCGATGCGCAGCGGGCCATCCGGCTCAGTCCAGGTGCCGCTCCAATCACCTTCTTCGGAGGCGACGGCCCAAGCGGCGAAGACTTCGATTTTGCGTGGCGTGCGCACGTAGATGGTGTCGGGGCGTTGCCCGAATTGATGCGCCAAAAAATGGCGTCCGGCTTCTGCGCCCACCACGCCGCGACCGCTCGCACTCACTACGGTGATGTCCACCATCCACTCGCGCACGATGGCGTCGAGATCATGTGCGGCGATTGCAGCGTTGGAGCGCTCGCGCGCGGCGCGAATCAACGCTTCTTCGTGAACTGTCGCATTGGTTACACCGGCAGCTACGCTGCCCTCTGTGCCAACCCTCACGACCGCATCGCTCATAGCCGGTCCAGATAGCCAAACGTGCCGCTGGTTTTGACTTCATCGATGGCGCTGCGCATCCCCGCCATCGCCGCGCGATACAGCGAAGTGGCAAGGCTGATGCGGCGCACGCCGGCAGCTTCAAGCGCGGCCACGCTGAACGACTTGCCCTTGATGCCCACCATGAAGTTGAAGGGTTTCGAGAGCGATTGACACACCAGGCGCACCGCGTCAATGTCCGGCAGTGCGGGGGCGAACAGGACATCGGCGCCGGCTTTTTCGTAAGCTTGCAGACGGCGGATGGTGTCGTCCAGATCGGGCTTGCCGCGCAAAAAGTTTTCGCAGCGCGCGGTGAACGTAAATGGAAACGTTTGCGCACGGGCCGCTTCCGCAGCCGCCGCGACGCGCTCGACCGCATGATGGAAGTCGTAAATCCTGCGCTCCGCCACACCCGACGAATCTTCAATCGAGCCGCCCACGAGGCCGGTTTCAAGCGCGCGGCGAATGGTCAATGCAACTGCGGACGGCGCGTCGCCAAAACCGTTCTCCAGATCGGCGGCCACCGGCAGATCTGTGGCGATCACAATGGCACGCGCGTGGGCCAGCGCCTCGGCGCGGCTGATCTCGCCATCCTTGCGCCCGAGCACACCCGCAGCGGCACCGCTCGAGGTGGCCAGCGCAACGTAGCCCATGCCGGCGAGCAGGCGCGCGGAACCGGCGTCCCACGGGTTGGGAATGACGAAGCAGCCGGATCGATGCAGCGCCTGAAATTGCTCGGCCTTTTGCACTTGCGACAAGCTCATGGCAGTTCTCCTCAAAAATACATGCAGAAAATGCAGCAAGTGCCGCACTGAAAGCAAGCATTCATGCTTGCTCGCAGCATCAGGGTGCCGGCACGGCCCCCATCACACCAGCGCGGCGCA
>JANNCZ010000732.1:0-1941 GCA_031387185.1 Burkholderiales bacterium | reverse complement strand
ATTGCGATGGACTGGCGGCATCCACACTTCCCCCTCCGGAGACTTATCCATGAAACTCCTCCATATAGTCCTCGCGCTGTGCTGCGCGTCCGCTGCGCCGGCGTTTGCGCAGGCGCAGGCTTACCCGTCCAAACCCGTGCGCATCATGGTTGGCGCATCGGCCGGCGGCGGCACCGACATCATCGCGCGCATGCTGGCCGAGAAATTCAACGATGCCTTCAAGGGCACGTTCTTGATTGAGAACCGGCCCGGCGCGTCGAACACGATTGCGGCGGACTTGACGGCCAAGGCTGCGCCTGATGGCCACACGCTGCTCGCGGCCACCAACACCGGCCAGGCGATAGCGCCGCATTTGCTGAAGCTTGGCTTTGATCCGATCAAGGACCTGACGCCGATTGCGCTGATCGTGACGGTGCCCAATGTGCTCGCGGTGAATGCCAACACGCCGGCCAAGGATGTGAAGGAGTTGATCGCGCTGATGAAGGCGAAGCCGGACGAGTACAAATACGCGTCGTCGGGTATCGGCAGCACGCAGCACATCGCCGGCGAGGGCTTCAAGCATGCGACTGGCGTGCAGATGATTCACGTGCCTTACAAGGGTTCGAGCCAGGCGCATCTGGACGTGATTGCGGGGCAGGTGCAGATCATGTTTGACACTACGTCGAGCGCGATGGGGCATATCAAGGGCGGCAAGCTGCGTGCGCTGGCGGTGACCACGGCGCAGCGCTCGGCGGAATTGCCGAACGTGCCGACGCTGGCGGAGGCCGGTGTGCCAGGCTTCGAGATGAGCACCTGGTATGGGCTGTATGTGACTGCCGGGACGCCGCGCGAGGTGGTTGCGCGTCTGCAAGCCGAGACTGCGAAGATTCTCAAGCTGCCGGACGTGCAGGCCAAGCTCAAGGGCCTTGGCGGCGAGCCGGGCAATGTGACGCCCGATCAGTTTGCCGCCATCAACAAGGCGGAATACGAGCGCTTTGGCAAGTTGATCAAGGACGCCAACATCAAGATTGACGCGCAATAACGCTGCAAGCTGCCCCGCCGAATTCTTCCACTCAATTCCATCGAATGAAATCCATCGAATGAAGTCAATCGAATGAAGCCCACCATCGCCCTCTTTACCGGTGACCCGGCCGGTGTCGGCCCGGAACTGGTGGCCAAACTGTTGGCAGATGCCGGCACGCAAACCAAAGCCAACGTGTTGCTGATCGGCAATCGCGCCGGCTTCGACGACGCCACCAACGGCTTCGCGGGCGCGCCCACAGCACCGGTACACGAATGGAAAGGTCTCAATGCACCGGCCTTCGAGCGCGGCGTGGTGAGCGAAAAGAACGGCCGCTTCATGCTCGACGCACTCACCGAAGGTACACGGCTGGTTGTCGCAGGCAACGCCGACGCGCTGTGCTTCGCGCCGCTCAACAAGGGCGCGTTGCGTGCCGGTGGCATGCATCATGAAGACGAGATGCGCTGGTTCGCCGAACTGCTCAAGCACGACGGCGCCTGCGGCGAACTCAACGTGCTCGAAAACCTGTGGACATCGCGCGTCACCTCGCACATTCCCCTCAAAGACGTGAGCGCGCATCTCTCGTCAGAGAAAGTTGCCGAGGCGATTCAGATGATTACCGAAGCCCTGCGCGCGGCCGGCAAGGCCAACCCGCGCGTGGCGGTGTGCGGCCTCAACCCGCACAACGGCGACAACGGCAACTATGGCGACGAAGAAGGCCGCATCATCGAGCCGGGCGTCAAGCTCGCCGCGTCACGCGGCTATGCAGCCGACGGCCCGTTCTCGGCCGACACGGCGTTTGTGCGCGCGATCAAGACCGACGGCTCGGGTTACGACGGTGTGGTGACGATGTATCACGACCAGGGCCAGATCGCGATGAAGCTGATGGGCTTCGAGCGCGGCGTCACGGTGCAGGGCGGCTTGCCGATTCCGGTCACCAC
>JANNCZ010000646.1:0-4052 GCA_031387185.1 Burkholderiales bacterium | reverse complement strand
AAGCTCGGCGTTGATTACGAGACCTTGCGCGCAATCAATCCGACGCTGATTTATTGCGAGGTGTCGGGCTATGGCCGCGAGGGGCCGCTCGGCAACGCGCCCGGTTACGACGTGATGCTGCAAGCCTTCAGCGGCATGCTGAGCACGATGGGCGTGCCGGGAGGCGATTACGCGCGCGCGAGTTTTTCACCGGTGGACCTCGGCACCGGCATGCACGCTCTGAGCGGGATTCTGGCCGCGTTGATCGAGCGCGGCAAGACTGGCGAGGGCATGTATCTCGAAGTCTCCCTGCTCGACACCGCGCTCGGCATGATGGGCTACGTCGCGCAGAACTACTGGTTCACCGGCAAGCTGCCGCAGCCAATGGGCACCGGACATCCGGCGATGGCGCCGTATCAGGCGTTCAGGGCCTCAGACGGCTCGCTCATGATCGGCGTCGGCAATGAGGCGCAGTGGAAGCGTTTTTGCCCTGCGGCCGGACTTGATGCCCTGCGCGACGATCCAGACTTCGCAACCAACGCGGTGCGTGTGAAGAACCGCACGCGCATCGTTGATCTGGTGCAGCGCAAAATCGAAACGCAGACGATTGCCTATTGGCTCGATGCGATGCGCGCGGCATCGGTGCCGTGCTCGCCGATTCACACCCTCGATCAGGCACTGGCGCATGAACAGGTGGCGACGCGTGATTTGATCGTGACGTCCGAGCATCCGGTGGTGGGTACGGTGCGCAACATGGGGCTGCCCGTGCGCTTTCGCGGCGAAGCGCGCGCGGCGGTGCGCACGCCGCCAATGTTGGGCGAACACACGGATGAAATATTGCGCGAAGCGGGCTTCACGGCTGACGAAATCGCGGAGCTGCAGGCGAGCGGTGCGATTGAGGTGGGCGGCAAGCGGTGAGGTGAATGGTTAACCGCTATTCACCCGATGTCAACCAGCGGCCTGCCATGAAACCCTTGGTGGGAGCGGATTTACACAATACGCCTGCCTGCGAGGCGCTTCCACCAACGCTTTCAACCGATTGACTTTTCAGGAAATCACTTTTCATGCAAGCAGACCCCACGTTCGATCCGCGTAACCACCGCCTGTGCGAGACGCGCTATTTCGATGATTTCAAAATCGGCGAGCGCTTCGTGCTGCCGTCACGCACCATGACCGATGGGCTGTTCGCGGCGTTTTCGCTTGCCAGCGGCGACAACCATCCGGTGCATTACGACGTCGAATACTGCCGCGCCCACGGCATGCCGCACATGCTGGCGCATGGCTTTCAGGTGGTGGCGCAGACCTGTCCTGGTGCGGGGATGTTTCCGCACATGGTCGAAGACTCGCTCAAGGGTTTTATCGAGCAGAGCAGCCGCTTCCTCGGCAAGGTGTTTGTGGGCGACACGCTTTATTGCGCGCTGGAAATTGCCGAACTTGTGCCGAACCGCAGCACCGGCGTGTTGACGATGCGCTCGACCGTGCACAATCAGCGCGGCGAGCTGGTGATGGAAGGCATGCAGAAATATCTGCTCATGAAGCGTCCGGCAGCTTGAGCGTGGAGCGTCCGCTTGCTGCTGCTAAGGCGTCTTCCAAACCGGCTTGCGCTTCTCCATAAACGCGGTCAAGCCTTCCTTCGAATCTTCCGTGCCGAGTGTCGCGGCAATCAGGTTTACTGCACCAGCCACACCGCTGCGGTAGTTGGAGTCAATGGCCTGCATGAAGGCTTCGCGGCCCAAGCGCATCAGTTGCGGTGATTTCGCCGCCAGTGCTTGCGCGAGTTTGCGTGCTTCATCGAGCAGGCCGGCTTCGGGCGCGATGCGGCTCACCAACCCGAGTGCGCGCGCCTCTTCAGCGCCAAAGGTGCGGCCAGTGAACAGCAAATCGAACGCCTGATAACGCCCGACGATGCGTGGCAGATGGGTGTAGTGAATCGCCGGCAACAGGCCGATGTCAAGCTCCGGATAGCCAAAGGTCGCGGTATCGGCAGCCACAATCATGTCGCACGAGATCGCCAGCGACATGCCGCCGCCGCGCGCCGCACCGGCAATCGCTGCAATCGACGGTTTGCCCAGATTGAACTGGATGTCGCACAACTGTGAGTAGAGGCGGTTGACGGTCGCACGCGCCTCAGGCAGCGGGCTGCGCAGAAACGCGCCCAGATCCAACCCGCCGCAAAAGCGCCCCGGCAGCGCACTGCTGATGATGACGGCGCGCACCGTGTCGTCCGCGCCGGCACGTTGCAGCAGCGCCAGCAATTGATCCATCAGCACATCATCAAGCGCGTTGACCGGGGGGTTGTTGATGAGGATTTCAGCGACGTGGTCGCGGATGGTGTAGTCGATCATGCGCTTGCTCCATCTTCGCCGAGTGCCTGCCTGACCCGCTGGCGTTCTTCGGTTTCCATCACGGTTTCGCGCAGCCGGTATTCAATGACTGCGAGCGAAAGAATGCCGGCATCGAGACCGGCGCGAATCCATTCCCGGTCGCGCGGCTGGCCGCGGACATACTTGGAAATGGCGGCGTCATTGGGTTCAAGAAACCACCCGCTCACCCCGGATGCAAATGCTACTTTGACCAGTCTGGATTGCCATCCCTCGGGAAGCGTCGGCAACATGGGCGAGACCGCATCGGCGTAGTAACCATGCGCACGCTCGAACGCGCTGCCAAAGCCAAGCGCGGTGGCGACTTCCGAGGCTCTGCCGGGATCCTCTTTCGGATAGAGGTCGATGTCGATCGAGCCGGTCATTGCGGCGGGCGGTTCGGCTACCGCACCGAGCACAGACAGGCTGCCGATAATCACGTAGTCACGGTGCCGGGTAACGCGCAGCGCTTCAACCAGCAAACGCTCAATGTCGCCGCGATTCATGGCGCATCGCCGCGCACCAGAAATCCGAACGGCGAATTTTGCCGCAGGGCCACGCCTTCATCATCCTCACGCAGAATGGCCGCTGGCACGGCGCTAGCCGGCAGCGCGAGAATGCGCCGCCACTCGTTCACGTAGCGCATGTGGCAAAGGCTTTCGCGCTCCCATCTATCCACTTGTTGCGATGCCCGCAAACGCACCTGCTCACCCTCTGACGGGTCTTGCATCGCGTCCAGCGCCTTGCGGTGAAAGGCCGCCATGGCCACATCATTGAGCGACTTCTCGGCTCTTGCGCGCCGCCGCAGCAACAAAATTTCTGCTTCGCTCATGGGTGATCTCCTGCGATTCAGTATACGGGATTTCGTCGCGGCTTCGTCCGCGCGGTCACGCCAGTAGACTCGACAACTCCCCGGAGAACCGCATGGATTGGCCTTCTCACCGGTTCGGCTCGATCAGCATGGCGCAGCGAGCAGGCCGCAGTGTTGCGTTGAACCATGCGCCTTGATGGGTGCAACTTGCGGATGACTGGCGTGACCCAATCAATCGACCTTGACGTTAACCGCCTTGATGAGCCTGGCCCAGCTCGCAAGGTCGGTGTTGATCTGCGCCGCGAATTCTTCCGGCGTGCCGATTGCGGGGTCGAGCGCGTCGTCCACCAGACGCTTTTGAAAATCAGGCCGCTTGACGATGGTGGCGACATCGGCGTTGATCCTGGCGACGATGTCGCGCGGCATGCCGGGCGGCCCGATGAAACCGTACCAGGCTTCGATACGAAAGCCGGGCAGGGTCTCGGCAATCGCGGCCACCTGCGGCAGCGCCTGCGAGCGCTTGGCGCTGGTGACGCCGAGCGCCTTGACCTTGCCGCTCTTGGTCAGTTGAATCGACGCGGTGATGCCACCGAAGATCAGCGGCAGATGGCCCGCCATCACATCGCCCAGGCCTGGGCCAAAGCCCTTGTAGGGAACATGCGTGACGTCAATGCCCGAAAGATGGCGCACCGTTTCCATCGACAGATGCTGCTGCCCGCCGGGGCCGGACGAGGCATAGCTGATCTTGCCCGGCTGTGATTTGGCAAGTGCAATGAACTCCTTCATGTCGTTGGCGGCAAAGCCTGGATGCGCCAGCAGCACGAAGGGGCCGGCCACGGCATTCGCTATCGGCGTGAGGTCGCGCAGCGGGTTGTAGGGAATATTGCGCACGAGGTTGGGCG
>JANNCZ010000619.1:0-2200 GCA_031387185.1 Burkholderiales bacterium | reverse complement strand
GCCATGTACCGGATTCTGATCGTCACCCTCGCAGCCATTGCCGCCGCCCCAGCCTTGGCGCAGGATGACCCGGCCCGCGCCGTCAAGATCGTTGTGCCCTTTGCCGCCGGCGGCCCGGCCGATATTTACGCGCGCGGGCTGGCGCAGAAATTACAGGAAGGTCTCGGCCAATCGTTCGTGGTCGACAACAAGCCCGGTGGCGGCTCGGTGATCGGCACCGACAGCGTGGCCAAATCACCTGCTGACGGCTACACGCTGCTGATGATGTCGAACACCCACACGGTCAATGAATCGCTGATCCCCAGCAAGCCGTTCACGTTGATGAAGGACTTTGTGCCGGTCGCGCCGGTCAACTACTCCGACCTGGTGTTTGTGGTGCATCCGAAGACCGGCTTCAACAGCTTGCGTGATTTGCTCGCCGCTGCCAAAGCTGCGCCGAAGAAATTCAACTACGCCTCCAGCGGCCCGGGCACGCCGTATCACATGGCCGGCGAATTGTTCAAGGCGATGGCGGGCGTTGATATCGTGCACGTGCCTTACAAGGGCAGCAGCGGTGCGCGCACCGATGTGCTCGGCGGACAAATCGAAATGATGTTCGACGCCATCCCCACCATGCAGCAGAACATCGCCACCGGCAAGTTGAAAGCACTCGGCACCACCGGCAAGACGCGCTCGGCAGTGATGCCGGAGGTGCCGACCATGTCCGAGGCCGGGGTGCCGGGTTACGAAGCGACGATCTGGCTCGGCCTCATGGCCCCCGCCGGCACGCCGCGCGCCGCCATCACCAAGCTCAATGCCGAGATCAACAAGATCGTCGCGCGCGCCGACGTGAAGGCCGATTGGGCCAAGCAGGGCGTGACCTCGATGAATATGGGCGTCGACGAATTTGCACAATATCTGCGCGACGACATCGAGAAGTGGGCGCGCGTGGTCAAACTGTCGGGGGCAAAGGCAGACCAATGATTGCTTTTCAAGTCAACAACAAGCCACACACATCGGCTGCGGCAGACAGCACCTCGCTGCTCGACGTGTTGCGCGGCGAGATGCATCTGACCGCCACCCGCTTCGGCTGCGGCGTCAATCAATGCGGTGCGTGTCACGTGCTGCTCGACGGTGTCTCGGTGCCGGCCTGCGACACGCCGGTGTGGTCGGTCGCGGGCAAGGCGGTGGTAACGGTCGAAGGCCTCGGCAATGCCGCCGCCCCGCACGCCCTGCAAAGCGCGTTGATTCAATTTCAGGCCGGTCAATGCGGCTACTGCCTCTCCGGCATTCAGATCAGCGCGGCGGCACTGCTCGCACACAACGATGATCCGTGCGACGCACAGGTGCGTGAAGCACTTGACAAACATCTGTGCCGTTGCGGCTCTCACAATCGCATCGTCAAGGCCGTGTTGTCAGCGGCACAGGCACTGCGCTCGGAGGAGCACGCATGAACGCGCCGCTCAATGCAGGGCCCGCCTCGGTTGCCGCGGTTGCCGCAGTTGCCTCGGTTGCCTCGGTTGCCTCAGGTGTCTCAGGTGCCTCAGCCGCACACGGCACGCAGACCGGCGTGGTGGCTGCGGCTTCAATCGCATCGCAAGCCAGTACCAACCCGCGCGTGAATGCCAGTGGCGAGCGCATCCGCGCCGCCAGCCTCGCGATCAACCCGCGCCTCAATCAATGGCTGCGCTTTCATGGCGATGGCATGGTCGACGTGATGCCCGGCAAGGTCGAGATCGGCCAAGGCATCGTCACCGCGCTCGCACAGATCGCGGCGGAAGAACTCGATATCACGCTCGATCAAGTGCGCATGATCCCCGCAGCGACCAGCACCAGCCCGGACGAAGCAGTGACCTCGGGCAGCTTGTCGATTCAGGAATCGGGCGCCGCACTGCGGCAGGCTGCGGCGCATGCACGCGCGTTGTTTCTCGATGCCGCAGCCACGCAACTGAAAGTGCCGCGTGATGAGCTGTGCGTAGAACGTGGCCGCATTTATTCGAATAGGCGGGGCGGTAATGAAGGCGGCAACGCGGTCACCCATTACGGCGCACTCGCCGCCATGGTCGATCTCAACCTGGATGCAAGCCCCGCGTTCGCGCCCAAACCCTTTGCGCAGCACAGCGTGGTTGGCAGCGCCGCACCGCGCCGTGATTTGCCCGAGAAGATTTTCGGCACGCCACGCCTGATTCACGACCTTGTGCTGGCAGGCATGGTGCATGGC
>JANNCZ010000583.1:0-21155 GCA_031387185.1 Burkholderiales bacterium | reverse complement strand
GAAGAAACCCGCGCGATGGCGTCGCTGATCTATGAAGGCGTGATGACGCGCCACCCGGAGTTGAAAGTGGTGATGGCGCACGGCGGCGGCTACTTCCCGCATTACATGGGGCGCATGGATCGCAACACGCTCAACCGTCCCGACACCGTGCGCAATACCGGCGGCAAAAGCCCTGGCAATTTTTTGCGCGCGTTTTATTACGACACCTGCGTCTACGATCCGGCCGTGCTCAAAGTGTTGATCGAGCGTGTGGGGTGTGATCGCCTGGTGATGGGCAGCGACTATCCGGTCGGCGAAAAAGACCCGGTGGGATGGCTGCGCGCTGCGGGTATAAGTGGCGCCGATCTCACCGCAGTGGCGGGCGGCAATGCGGCGCGCCTGCTCGGCATCGACCCTGCGCCATCCAGCCAGGCACTGCATGGCGCGAGCGTTGCACCTGCGGACAAACTGCCTTGATCCCCAACGTATTGCCTTCCCTGTCGCGCCGCCGCATCAGCGGCCTGCTCGCGGCGTGCGCCGCTGCGCCGCTGTGTCTGACCCGATCCGGGTACGTCCAAGCACAAGGCAGCAACAAAGTGCTGCGCATCGTTGTGCCGTTCGGCGCGGGCGGCGCGCGCGATGTGCTGCTGCGCGCCTTTCATACCGAGTTGGGCGCCGCGCTCGGGCAGAGCGTGATCATCGACAACCGCCCCGGCGCGGGCGGCGCGACCGGCACGGCGGCGGTGGCGCGTGCCGAACCCGACGGCAACACGCTGATCTTCGCGGCATCAAGCCATCACGTCACCGCCCTGCTCAATCCGAACGCGCAGTACGATCCGCTGCGCGACTTTGCCGCGGTTGCCAATATCGGCATGCAAAGCTATGTATTGATGGCCAGTGCGGAACAATCTTCGCAAACCCGCTCCCAGAGCCATTCTTCTGGCAGCGCTCTGGTTGATTTCATCCGCGACGCCAAGGCGCAGCCGGGCAAACTGAACTACACCTCGGCCGGCATCGGCAGTTCAACCCATCTGGCAATGGCCTATTTCAATGCGCTGGCAGGTCTCGACCTGCTGCACATCCCGCACAAGTCGACACAGGATGCCATCGTCGATGTGCTGGCTGGCCGCGCACACGGCGTGATGGTGCCCAACGTCGGCGCCTTGCCGTATCTCAAGGACAATCGTTTGCGCATCCTCGGTGTGACCTCGCGCCAGCCATCGCGCTTTTTGCCAGGCGTGTCCAGCATTGCGCAGGCGGCGCAAACC
The DNA here is from genome assembly GCA_031387185.1 of Burkholderiales bacterium. GTDB lineage: Bacteria > Pseudomonadota > Gammaproteobacteria > Burkholderiales > JAEUOS01 > CANJDH01. Next base: position 19,908 of record JANNCZ010000583.1, on the reverse strand, counting down.
GCGTCACTGGGTGCGCTATCGGCGTATGTGTTCGACTCATGGTTCGGCCTGCTGGCACCGGCGAAGACGCCGCGCGCGGTGATCGAGCGCATCAACACGGAAGTAGCGAAGCTGCTGGCGCAGCCGTTGATCGTCGAGCGCCTCGCTGCGCAGGGCGTCGAGCGCGCACCGCTGGCGCCGGCGGAGTTCGACAAACTGGTGCGCGCCGACCATGAAGCAATGGCCAGGGTCGTCAAAAGCGCTGGCGCGCAAACGCAGTAAAGCGCAGCCTGGCAAAGCCACCGCCCCGCATTTTCATTCAAGGATTGCCCGTGAACATCATCGACATTCACCCCCACGCCATTTCGCCCGACACCGCGCGCTATCCGCGCGCGCCGCTCGGCGGCCATCAGTCAGACTGGTCGCGCGAGCGCCCGGTGACGTTCGAACAATTGCTCGCCGCGATGGAGGTGGCCGGCGTGCGCAAGGCGGCGATTGTGCAAGCCTCAACCTGCTACGGCCACGACAACAATTACGTCGCCGATGCCGTGGCCGCGCATCCAGAGCGATTCACCGGTGTGTTCTCGGTTGACGTGCTGGCGGGCGATGCGATCGAGCGCATCAAGCATTGGATGGGCCGCAAGCTCACCGGCTTGCGCCTGTTCACCGCCGGCAGCACCATGCCCAACCAGAGCACCTGGCTCGATGATCCGGCATCATTCCCCGCTTGGGAATTTGCGTCTTCTGCAAAGCTGCCGGTGTGCGTACAAATGCGCCCGCCCGGCATACCGCTGCTCGAGCGCCTGCTGGAGCGCTTTCCCCAGGCGACGGTGATCGTCGATCACCTGGGCAGGCCGGCGCTTGAAGACGGCCCGCCTTATGCCGCTGCCGCGCCCATATTTGGCCTGGCGCGCTTCCCCAATGTGTACCTCAAGCTTACGGTGCACAACTTTCGCGACGCGTCAAAGGGCGCCGGTTCGCCGGCATCCTTCGTTGAACGGGTGGTTGAGACTTTCGGCGCCGGGCGTATCGCCTGGGGCTCCAACTTTCCGGCGTCGTCAGGCAGCTTGAGCGAATTGATTGCCGAAGCGCAAGCGGCGACAGCGGGCTTGAGCGCGGCACAACGCGATGCGATTTTTCACGGCACGGCGTGCCGGCTGTATCCGGCGCTGGCCGGTTGAAGCCCGGTGACTGTGGCGCTGTCTGAACACTGCGCGACCGCAACTACTCCCCCATAGCCCATCCATGAGATCCCATTTGTGAGCACGACCACTTCTCTCACTCTGAACTCCCTGCTCGGTAACCACCCACAGGTCAACGCCATCAAGCAGGGCCGGCTCACCTCGCCGCTGCTGCAATTCAAGTTTGCCGACATCGCTGTGCCCAACCGCGCCTTCAAGCGCGTGGTGCGCGATCTTGAATTCGATTTTTGCGAATTGGCCATCGTGACCTTTTTGCAGGCACGCGCGCAGGGCATTGCGCTGGCAATGCTGCCGGCCACGCTGGTGGGGCGCTTTCAACACCCGTTCATCGTCTGCAACGCCGCGCGCGGCCCCCTCGCGCCGCGTGATCTGCATGGCCGGCGCGTCGGTGTGCGTGCGTCGTCACAGACCACCGTCGCATGGGTGCGCGGCATCCTGATGCACGAGCACGGCGTCGATCTCGATCAGGTGCAGTGGGTCTCGTACGAAGATGCGCATGTGGCCCACTGCCCCGACCCGGCGGGCTTCACCCGCGCGCCGGACGGCAAGGATCTGCTGCAGATGCTGATCGACGGCGAGATCGATGCGGGCGTGGTGCCGGAGAAAGACCTGGGCGACCCACGCCTTGCACGCGTGATTCCCGATACCCCCGCTGCGGCCACGGCGTGGCATGTGAAGTACGGCGCGACCCATGTCAATCACATGGCCGTAATCAAGGCAGCGCTGTTGCGCGAGCGGCCCGATGTGGTGCGCGAGATTTATCGCCTGCTGGTCGAGGCCAAGCGGATGGCGGGGTTGCCTGCCGGTGGCATTGACATGCTGCCGTTCGGCGTCGAGGCCTGCCGCCCGAGTCTGGAGATCCTGATTGCCTATTGCGTTGAGCAAGGTTTGATTCCGCGCGCCATCAGCGTGGATGAATTGTTCGAGGACGTGATGCGGGTGTTGGGGTGATGCCCCGTTAAAATTGGACTTCCACCCCTTCACCCCGGCCTCGGCCGCCCATTGATTCGTGTCTGACCGCTCCGCAGCATTGCTGCAACGCCTGCTGCCGAAAAAAGCGATCACGCAATTTGGCAGCCTGATTGCCGATGCGCACGCCGGCCCCATTACCCACGCCATCATCCGCTGGTTCATCAAACGCTACGGCGTGAACATGGATGAAGCGGCTGATCCACGTGTCGAGAGTTACGCGAGCTTCAATCTTTTTTTCACACGCGCGTTGCGCGAGGGCGCGCGGCCCCTGGCCAATACGGCCGATGCGGCCAGTGCGGTCAATGCGGTTGATGCGATTAATACGTCCGGTGCAGGCCACGCGCCGTGGGTATGCCCGGTCGATGGCGCGATCAGCCAGTTCGGCACTATCGCGCGCGACCAGATTTTCCAGGCCAAGGGGCATACCTACTCGACGCGCGCACTGGTCGGTGGCGACGCGCAGCTCGCCGCGCAATTTGACGATGGCAGCTTCGCCACGCTGTACTTAAGCCCCAAGGACTACCACCGCATCCACATGCCGGCGCGCGGCACGCTGCGCCGCATGATTTATGTGCCCGGTGATTTGTATTCGGTCAACCCGCAGACCGCACGCATGATCCCTGGCCTGTTCGCACGCAACGAGCGCGTGGTGTGCGTGTTCGAGGGCCCCGGCGGTGAACAACGGTGTCCTTTTGTGCTGGTGCTGGTGGGTGCCGCCATTGTCGGCAGCATGGCGACGGTGTGGCACGGCGTGGTCAACCCGCCGCGCACGCGCGACGTGCGCGAGTGGCGTTACGAAGAGGGTCAAGTAGTGCTCGAACGCGGCGCGGAGATGGGGCGCTTTTTGCTCGGCTCCACTGTGGTGACGCTGTTTCCCAAGAATGCGCTGCGCTTCAATCCCGAATGGGCGCCGGAGCGGACGACACGCATGGGTGAGGTCATGGGGGCGGCAGGGACGGCAGCGGCCTTAGAAGGACGGCAGCATTAATGCGCCCCATTCATATGCAAAAGTGTGCGCTTTCTGCATGCTTTTGCATATGAATGGGGAATTGGTTATCCCCGCTCATCCAGTTTTCGAAAGCATGGTTATCTAGCGGCCTGCCATGATAGTGTTGGTGGGAGCGACTTTCAGGCCTGAATCTCCTGAAACGCCCTATCCATGCGCCTTTCAGACCGGTGGCTGTTGAATTTCGGACAATCGCCCCACCGCTACTGCTGCTCGATGCCCGCCGCGCGCGCCACGCGGGTCCACGTTTCGAGCTCGTCCCTGATATGCCGCGCGAACTCGGCGGGTGTGCTGCCGACCGGCTCGGCGCCGTCGGCTGCCAGCTTGTCCTTTAGCTCATCGGTGCGCAAGGCCTTGACCGCCGCCGCGTTGACGCGAAGGATGATTGCCGCGGGCGTACCGGCCGGCGCGAGCAGGCCGTACCACTGCACTGCCGAATAGTTGGGCACCCCGGCCTCGGCCACCGTCGGCACGCCGGGCAGGGCCTCGACGCGCTTCGGCCCCGACACCGCCAGCGCGCGCACCCGGCCCGACTGGATGTGCGCCTTCGCCGTCAGTGAATTGGAGAAGATGGCCGCGATCTGCCCGCCGATCACATCGGTGACGGCGGGCGCCGTGCCTTTGTAGGGAACGTGCAGCAGGTCGATGCCGGCCATGCTCTTCAACAGTTCCATCGACATCTGCGGCGAGGTGCCGATGCCGGGGCTGCCATAACTGAGCTTGCCGGGTATTTGCTTCGCCAGCGCAATGAACTCTGCGAGCGAACGCGCCGGCACCGCCGGCCCGACGATCAGCACATTGGGCGCAGTGGCGGCCAACGTGATCGGCGCGAAATCGCGCACTGGATCATAGGGAACATTCTTGTAGAGCACCGAGTTGAGGGCCAGCGTGCCCGCGACAAAGAGCAGGGTATGGCCGTCCGGAGACGCATGGGCTGCGGCCTCAATGCCGATCATGTTGCCGGCGCCGGGTTTGTTCTCGACGATGAACTGCTGGCCAAACTCTTTGCTGAAGTGCTGCGCGAGCACGCGCGCCACGATGTCGGTTCCGCCACCCGGCGGCGAAGGCACGATGACGCGTACCGGCCGTGCGGGATAGTTGCTTTGCGCTTGAGGCTGCGCCGGTGCCGATTTAGGTGCCTGCGCCTGCGCCTGTGCAAATCCGCCGAGCAGGCCGAGGCACAGCAGGCAGGCCACACCAGCCCGCGTGATTCGCGGCGCGGCGGTTCGCGCGCCACCAGCCGGGTCTGCTGCGTAGGGCAGCGGCGCGCCGGCCATCAGCCGCTTGCCACCAGCAAGGTTCCGCCGCGTTCCACCGGCTGCGCCGCCACCAGCACGAAGGCGATCACACACGGCTGCGTGCCGCGGTTGACCCAGTTATGCACGGTGCCGCGCTGCACCAGGACATCTCCCTGGCGCAGGTGCACCTCCGCGCCTTCGAGTTCCATGTCGATCTCGCCGGACAACACCACGGCGTAATCAAGCGATTCGGTGCGATGGTTGCGCGGCGCCACGCCGGGTGCATATTCGACCACCCGGAACACCGTGCCATTCGGGTCGCTGCTGGCGATGCTGCGTGCAGCGCCGTCGAGAGCGTCCGTATTGTCGGCCGGCACGGCGCCAGTCGACCAGACCACGCAACTGGCGTGCTGCGGCCGCCGTGACATCACATTGCCGCAGTGTTCGTCGATGGCAACAACTGCGCGGCCCTGCGCGTCATGCCCGGTCACGACCCGTCTTAGTTTCATGGTGTCTTCCGCCTTCATCTTCACAAAGCGTGAAAGTGTAAGCGCAACCCACGCAGGATCCGGAGGCATTGCCGCCGCGATCAGACATGCCACGGAAACCGTTGGTGGGAGCGGATCTCAAGCCGATGCCGGCCGAAACACCCGATCCATGCGCCTTTTGAGCCGGTTGCCGAGGCCAATGCGGAGCTTTATTGATCGAGATCAAACGTGCGCCATCGCACCGTCATAAAGTCTGCAAAGAACTATGTTGCCGCATCGCGCCGCATGATCAGAGTCCGATCGGACACGGCGGTCGCGATATTCGTCCGAGTTTTTCAGGAGCCATTTCATGTCATTCAATCATGCAGTCGTGTGGCTTGACCACAGCGAAGCCCATGTACTTCATTTCAACGTCGACGCCGCTGACAACAAGCACATCAGCGCCCATTCCAAACACAGAAAACAGCACACCAAATCGGGCATCCCCGGTTCGGGCCACGCACCGGACGACCAGAAGTATCTCCACGAGGTGGCCCATGCGGTTGCCGGCACGAGCGAAATCCTGATCGTGGGGCCGTCAGGCGCCAAGCTGGCGCTGATGAAGCACCTGCAAAAACATGATCCCGCAGTTGCCGGGAAGGTGGTGGGCATCGAATCGGTGGATCACCCGAGCGATGGCCAATTGCTGGCCTACGCTCGCCATTATTTCGTCAAGACCGACCAACTGCGCGCAGACAGCGTGCACCACGTGGCGTAGGCTGCGGCAGCCGGTGACGGGCCGCCGCGGGCGGCCTTTTTTTCGGGCTGGCGCGCCGGATCGGTTAATCTAGCGCCCCTCGCGAGCCGCCCCGGCTCCGGTTTCAGTAGGCAAGAAACGGCGCGCTGACACCGCGCGATGACGGCGCCTGTTGGCGCGATTGCACGCGATAGCGCTGCCGCCACGGATCACCAGGACACGAATGAAAGACCACTACCGCATCATTGGCCTGCCGCCCACGGCGACGCTTGCCGAGTTCAAGACGGCTTACCGCAAGCGCGCCGCCGCGCTGCATCCGGACCGCAACCCGTCTGAGACGGCGCATGCGCAGTTTCAGGAATTGCAGGAGGCTTACGAGGTGTTGGCCGACACGGACAAGCGCCGCGCCTACGACGACAACCGCCGCCGCAGTTTGATTGATGATCCGCTGCCGGTTGCGCGCGAGATCTGGAGCGCTTACCTGAAGGAAGCACTGGCATGAAGCTATCACCCTATTTCCACGAACTGTCGTCGAGCTACGCCTACGAAATCGAAGACCTGCGCTTCGACTCCGGCGGTGACGATGTGTTGAAGAAACGTCTCAAGGACAAGCGCAGCCAGTTTGGCGAATTGCTCAAGATGATCGACTCGTTCCCGGTGATGGTGGTGCCAGCGTTTCATGGCGGCTTTCGTTTTCCCGCCAAAGAGATGATGGAGAAGGTGGCCGGCTCCAAGCCGGGCGAATTCCCCGCGTGGGCGGATGTGGCAGCCACGCTTGAAATGGAGGCGTGGGCCAAGCCGCTGGTGCAACGCGCCTTGCAGGAAGCAGGCGGCGAAGAATTCATGCTGATTGCTGCGGGCCTTGAATACATCCTCGGCCGCCTCGGCCCGGAAGCCACCGCAGGCAGCAGCACCTCCGCCGAAGAAGACGAACACGACGGCGACGATGACCAGGAAGACCTCGGCGAGGCCGGCGAAGACTATCTCGGCGAGCAGGGCTTTGACCGGCGCAGTTGAACGCCAGCAGTTAACCTCGCGCACTTGTTCCAAATCACTCCGCCCATCCGCATCGGAAGCCATGTCCCATCCCGCCGTCATCAAAGCCTCCGCCCTGATTCACGCGGGCGACATCGCCGCTGCTGAATCTGCGCTCACCGAATTGGTCGACACCGAGGGCGATCACGCTTTGGTGGTTGTGCTCGACGAGTTGCCGTCCAAAGACTTGCTGGCGATCATCCGCGAGTACGACTCATCGAAACCATCGGTGGTCAACCTGCTGGTGACACCGAAACAATTTGCCGACGCCGTCATCATGGAGCGTATGTATGCCGAGCGCAACCATGACCGCCTGCGCTCGATGATCAATTCGGTGGTGTTTCGTGATGATGTGGACCCTGACGAATTCATCGCCGCCATGACCGAAAAAGATCTGGGCCTTGAAGTGCTGGCCGATTATCTCGACGACCGCATCGATGAAATCACCGTATTCAAGAACTGCGGCAGCTTCGTCGCCAGCGACGAAGAGCGCACGCCCAAAGACGAAGAAGACGAAAGCGCGCAAGACCAGTTTGAGTTGCCGCGCGGCGGCGTGGGTCTTGATGAGGTGAGCGACAAGGACTGGATGGAGTTGACCTGGCGGCTTGCGCACCATCACCCGGACGAGTTTTTTCATGTGTTCCAGATTCTGGCGGGGCGTGCGCGAGCGGTGGAGGTGGATGCACCCAAAGCCGCAGCAGGTGATGATGACGAAGGGTTCGATGCCGCCCCCGGCAGCGGCAAACCCGCGCGCGGCACCGGTGGGGCTGGCACTGGCCCTGCAGAGGAGTCGGCGCTTTGAATGACGCCAGCGCGCTTGCGCGCAGCAGTGCGATCAATGCGCCGGTGCCGGTGCCACAGGCGCTCACGACCTACGACGCGCGCCCCTACTTCGCGCGCGCCCTCGATCACGGCATCAAGAACGGCATCATCGAACCGGAGCGGCTGGACGCGATGCGCATCGACGGTGCCAAGGGCATGGTGCAGATCGCCAATTTTTTCGGCACCGCGCATTTGCGCACCGATCTTGACGACGCGTTGAAACGCATGGTCACGCTGGCCAGTCTGTATCTGGAACACATCTCCGAAGGCAACCTCACGCGCGCGGCACGCTCGCTCCAAGAACACACATTTCTCTCGCATTCGCGCGGCGGCTCGGAGATGCTCAAAGCCTTGTTCGCGCTGCCGTCCGACGCCACCATCGATGACCCGCCTGAACCCGAAGGCGTGAAGGAATTTTTGCGCGCGCGCAGCTTGAGCGACCCGTGGAGTGTGGCCGAATACCGCTTGCGCCTCGCCGAGCGCCGCCTGCATCAGGCCGAGATCGACGCCGCCTACTGGTTCGCCGATGTGGCCGGCCTGGAGCCGGAGTCCTTGATGGGCGAGTCGGCGGAGAGCGTAATCGACGCCTGCCTGCTCACACGCATCGCCGGCAAATCGGCAGGCGGACTGCTCAGCGCGGAAGAACTCAAGAAGTTTCTCAAGACAGTGCGTGCGGCGAAGAAGAAGGCACCGGTCCCGAAGACCCTGCTAGACGACCTGCCGCCAACCTTGCTCGAAGTTGTCGACAAGCGCCTGAAAAAAATCCGCACCAAAGACCTGCCGCGCATCGCCAACATGAAGGTGGCGTTCGGTGATCTGGTGCGCGAATACCACGACCGCTTCCATTCGTTCACCCTGCTGACCGACATCAGCGACTACGACGCGCTGGTCACCGACGAGTGGCAAAAAGTTACGCAGGGCAAGACCGACACCGATTCGATGAACACCATTTTTCTGTGTCTCGCTGCGGGCAAGCCGCCGAAACCGGCGATCAGTGTGACCGAGGCCAAGTCCGCGGTGAAGGCGATTCGTGCAGACGGCGGGATGCTCAAAAGCGTGCCCGACTTCATCGGCAACTACGCGCCGCATCAGATGATCGATGGCCTGATGGCGCTGTGGGACGACGAGTTCCTGCCCGAAGTGATCGAGCAGTTGATCATCGGCGACGACGGCCACGCGCCCGAGGCCACCCTGCGCATGCTCGCCGGGCATTGCCACATCAAAGCGCCTGCGCGCAAACAAGACAGCAAATAAGACAACGAATAAGCCACCATGCAAACCGAAACCTTCATCCCCAGCAAAGACGCCTCACTCGAATCGACCATCACGACCATGCAGGCCAAGCTCGCCACGCGCGGCTTCCGGCTCGATGAGTCATCGTGGCTCAACCCGGTCGAGGCGATCTGGTCTGTCCATGTGCGCGACCGGGACTGCCCGATGCTGTTTGCCAACGGCAAGGGCGCGACCAAACTGGCGGCACGCGCCAGTGCACTCGGTGAATTTTTCGAGCGACTCGGCACGCATTATTTTTGGACCCACTTCAACCTCGGCGTCACGCGCGCCAATCGTCCCTTTGTGCATTACCCGCAAGAGCGCTGGTTCGCCCCTACGGACGACGGCACCTGGCCGGCTGAAATGCTCAACCCCACGCTGCACGCGTTCTACAACCCCGAGGGTGAGATCGACGGCGAAGTGCTGGTCGATCTGAACTCCGGCAACGTCGCGCGCGGCATCTGCACCCTGCCCTACACGCGTCTCTCCGACGGCGCACAAACCTGGTTCCCGGTGAACATCATCGGCAATCTCTACGTGAGCAACGGCATGGCCGCCGGCAACACGCTCATGGAGGCGCGCAGCCAGGCACTGTCCGAAATTTTTGAGCGCCACATCAAGAACCGCATCATCGCGCAAGGGCTTTGCCTGCCCGAAGTGCCGGAAGAAGTGATCGCGCGCTATCCCGGTATCGCCGCCGGCATCAAGGGATTGCGCGAAGCAGGCTTCGGCATCCTCGTGCGCGATGCATCTCTCGGCGGTAGATATCCGGTGATGAACGTGACCCTGCTGCACCCGAAAGACCAGGGCTGCTTCGCGAGCTTCGGCGCGCATCCGCGCTTTGAAGTTGCGCTCGAACGCGCGCTCACCGAGTTGCTGCAAGGCCGTGCGCTCGAATCGCTCGAAGGCTTCGCCGAGCCGGGCTTTGACATGGAAGAAATCAGCGCCGCCGCCAATCTGGAAATCCACTTCGTCGATTCGTCCGGCGTCATCAGCTGGAATTTTCTCGGCGACACACCCGACCACGACTTCGTCGACTGGAATTTCAGCACCACCACAGCAGGTGACTATGCGTGGCTGTGCAACTGCATCAAGGAAGAAGGCCACGAAATCTACGTCGCCGACTTCGCCGAGCAAGGCGCCTACAGTTGCCGCATCCTCGTGCCGGGCATGTCGGAGATTTACCCGGTCGAAGATCTGGAATGGGAGAACAACAGTGTTGGCAACCGCCTGCGGCCTGAACTCGTGCGCCTGCACGACTTGTCCGATGAGGAATGCGCTGGGCTGCTCGCCGATCTGCAAACCTCCAACCTCAACGACGAGCGCCCCCTATGGGAAATACTGGGTCTCGCCATTCCGTTGGGCACGGTCTGGAAGGAGCTGCGCATCGGCGAACTCAAGACCCTGCTCGCCCTCGCCGTTGGCGACGAGGAAGCGACGCGCGAAGGCTGCGACTGGCTGCGCCAGTTTGCGCACATCAAACCGGAACGCCGGCTGGTGTACCGCTGCATCGAAAGCCTGCTCGATCTCGACGGCATCGACGACTACCGCCGCTCGCTCGCGCTGCTCTATGGCGCGGAAACCTTGCGCCAGGCCGAGGCGCTGCTGGACCGCAGCGAGCGCTTCTTCGGATTGATGACGCTCGGAGCGGACATGGAAGGCAGTGCCATGCACCAGACGCTGCTGGCGGCGTATGACAAATTATTCGTCAACGCACCGGCCTGAGACGCCCTCTGGGAGCGGGTTGTAGGCAGAAACGCGGCTGTAGCCAGCTTACACCAACGGTTTCATGCGACGGTTGGTTTTTGTTTTCTCCTGAACGGTCTCATCAGGGCTGCCACAGCAACACCAACAACAGCACAAGCCCCGTCATCGCGGCAAACAGCCACCTCAGCTTGATTCCGGATCCGCGCCTTTCGATGCCAAACGCGTTCAGTTCACGTTGCAAGCGGCGTATCCGCCTGGTAGCCGCATCAGCCTGATACGCTGATGGATCGGGCCTGCGCCGCTCCGTCAGCGCCGTCAACGGGATGGGCGCCGCGCTTGCCTGAGTGTCCACGTTCGATGCTGCATATCCCTGGAGCAGGTATCGCCGGCTTCCGCCAAGAGTCGATACCTGATGGCATGCGTGTCTGAGCCAGACACCCGCACTGGCAAGTCCTTCCGGCTCAAGTCGCGCGCGCTGGCGTAGCGTAGTTTCCATAGCGATCTACTCCCGTCTGGTCAGTCGGCCTTGATGCCGGCCTGTTGGATGATCTTCGAGTACAGCGCATGGTCACGCCGCATGATCTCTGCAAAGGCTGCGGGTAAACCATGCACCACTTCCAGTCCGCTGTCGATGAGGCGCTTGCGCACATCCTCCTCATCGAGCACGGCTCGAATCTCGCGGTTGAGCACGTCAACAATGGCCGGCGGCGTCCTGCCCGGCACGAGCACGCCATGCCACCCCGCGAATTCAAAGCCAGGCAGTGATTCGTTGACTGCTTCAAGTTCGGCGAATGGCCCGCTGCCGCGTTTTGGATTGGTCGTAGCGAGTGCCCGGACACGGCGTGAGTTCACCTGAGGAAGGGCAACATTGACCACGTCGAGCAACAGATCGATCTGCCCGCCAATCAGGTCGGTCATGGCTTGCGGCTGACCCTTGTAGGGCACAGACCTGATGTTGACCCCGCCCTGTATCCGCAGAAACTCGCAGGCAAACTGCGGCAAGGGCCCGGCCCAGCCGCAAGTAATGGACCCAGGGCGCGCTTTGGCCGCTGCCAGCAACTCGGGCACCGTGCGCGCGGCGAACTCCGGGTGCACCAGAAGGACGAACGACACCCTCGCCAACTGTGTCACCGCCGCCAACTCCGTCATTGGATCGAAACCGAGCTTGTAAAGCACCGGGCTGATGGTGACACTGGGAATGGCGAGAAACAGGGTGTAGCCATCGGGCGCGGCGCGCACCGCAGCTTCCATGCCGATATTGCCAAAGGCGCCCGCGCGGTTGTCGACAATGACCGGCTGTTTCAGACGCACACTCAAGCGCTGGGCGACGATGCGCGCGACCACATCGGGCGAGCTGCCGGGCTGGCTGGCGACGATCCAGCGGATCGGCTTGGAGGGATAGTCTGCCACGCCCTGCGCACGGGCGCTTGCGGCCAGCATGGCCGCACCGGTCATCAAGCAAACGGCAAAGAGCACTGTTGAACGGATTCCCATGTTTTCTCCTTCATTTTCCGCTTGGCCCGCAGCGAGGGTGACAAACTGTAGCGAGGCGGGGGGACGAGCGCAAGCCTTGACGGCATAATCCGCAATTAACTATTAGTTAACGAGGAGCGCCGATGGATCGCCTGCGTGCAATCGAGTATTTGATCCGGGTGGTCGAGACCGGGAGCTTCAGCAGTGCGGCGCGCTCATTCGATGTGAGCCCGCCGGCCGTGACCAAACTCATAGCGGCACTCGAAGCGGAGCTTGGCACCCCGTTGCTGCGGCGTGATTCGCGCAACATCACTCTGACACCCGATGGGGAGGAATTCTTCCCCGTCTGCGTTGATGCACTGGCCAGCCTGCGGGCTGCCGAGGCGCGGCTCTCGGTCAATCGCGCGCGCGTCTCGGGCAAACTGACGGTGGGCGTGGCACGCGCGGTTGGCCACCGCTTGATGCCCTTCTTGGCCGATTTCCTCGCCCTGCATCCGGATATCACCATTGATTTCCGGGCAGTGCAAACGCCGAAGGAACCGGCTGCGGCGATGGTGGATATTCTGGTCTACATCGGCTGGCTTGAAGATTCCGACATGGTCGCCAAGCGCATCGCGCGCACCCGCTTTCTGACCTGCGCAGCACCTGCTTACTGGCGCACCCACGGCCGTCCCAATGACCCGGACGAACTGGCCGGCCATCCATGCTTATGCTTTCGCACGCCTTGGGGCGTAGTGCTCGATCTGTGGAAGTATCAACGTGATGCCGAAGTGCGCAACGTTGCGGTCACCTCACGCATGCTCAGTGAGGATCGTGCCTGGACGCTCGACGCCGCATTGCGCGGCGCGGGAGTGGTGCGGGTGGCCGATCTCTCGGCGCAGCCCTATATTGAGCAGGGTCTGCTCGAACCGGTACTAACAGAGTGGCAGGCACTCGAAGCACCCAACATCTACGTGATGTATCGCCGCACCTCGCGCACATCGGCGCGGGTGCGCGCGTTTGTCGATTTCGTCACCGGCGTCTTCGCAACGCTCGAAGCATCCGGCCCGCAAGCGGGAGGAAGTGCCAGCGGGCAAGGTTCCACACCCGCCTGGTTTCGCACCCACTGGGTCGGCCCGCTCACGCGCAGGCCCCATTCGTGACCGGGACTGAATCAAAAACGCGCTTGCCGCTGACTCAATGCGTGGTACCGAACAAGCGATTGCGCGATAGGCACACTGCATATAGCCACGAAGCGGGATTGCAACCCTATGTCGCGGCGGATGATTGGCCCGCTGTGAGACATCCTCGGCCTCGCGATTCCGCTCGGCGCGGACATGCAAGGCAGCGCGATGCAGCAGATGCTGTTGGCGGCGCATGACATATTGTTCGTGAACGCACCAGCCTGAGGGGCGCTCTGGGTGAGAATATTGAGAACATCAATGGCTGCGGCCTGCCATGCCCGCGACCTGCTGGCGTCAAGGAGTTTTTAACTTAACTATATTTTTATATAGTATTTAGTTATAGCGCGTGATACCATCGGTATCCGTCCCCAACGCTGCGCTGGAAATGGGACGAGAGGAGGTTGAGCCATGACCGCAAAGACGAAAGCCGCCGGCGCTGCGCACCCCACCGCTGTCAGCCGCAGCCTGAACACCACCGCAACACCTCGCGGCAGCCTGAGCTTTCACGTGCTCGCCGAATCGATCTGCCAGATTCATGCGCACTGCATCGCCAGCGTCAGCCGCGCGGTCAACATCGCTTTGACTCTGCGCAACTGGAGCATTGGCGCCTACATCAGTGAGTACGAACAAAATGGCGCGGACCGGGCCAAGTATGGTGATGCGCTGCTCGCCAAATTGGCCGAAAAGCTGGGGGCCGAAGGCCTGGCGCGGATGGATGAGCGGGAACTGCGCCGGTACCGCCAGTTTTACGTAACGTATCCACGAATTCGGGAGTCGCTGACTCCCGAATTTGCCCCTTTATTGCCCGCCCCAATCTGGCGCGCGTTATCGGCTGAATTCAGAACACCGGCTCGAAGCGCAGCCGCCGATGCCCCAGCGACTGCAATTCGGGAGTCAGTAACTCCCGCATTCGCAGTGCCGCTGCGCACGCTTTTTTCCGGTTTGTCGTTCACGCATCTTGCCGAAATCATCGCTATCGCAGACCCGCTCAAACGCGCCTTCTACGAAATTGAATGCATTCGCGGCAACTGGTCCGTGCGGGCTCTCAAGCGCCAAATCGCCACGCTGTATTTCGAGCGCTCTGGGCTGTCGAAAGACAAGGAGAAGCTGGCACAGATGGTGCAACAGGGCCTAGAGACATCAGAGCCAGCATTTGCCATTCGCGACCCCTACGTTTTCGAGTTCCTCGGCCTGCGCGCCAAAGATGCGGTGGCGGAAACCGATCTGGAAGCCGCGCTGGTGGAAAACCTGCGCGAGTTCCTGCTGGAGCTCGGTCACGGCTTTTGTCTGGAAGCGCAGCAAAAGAGCATCGTCATCGGCAGCACGCGCGGCTTCATTGATTTGGTGTTCTACCACCGCATTCTGAAATGCCATGTGCTGGTGGAATTGAAGGTCGACGAATTCCGCCACGAACATCTGGGCCAGATCAATACCTACGTCACCTGGTATCGCGAGCACATGATGGCGGCGGGCGACAATCCGCCGGTCGGCCTGCTGCTATGCACCGGCAAAGATCAGGCGCTGGTGCAGTACGCCACCGCCAGCATGGACAAACGCCTTTTCGTTTCCAAATACACCGTGCAACTGCCGGACAAAGCCGAACTGGAGCGCTTTCTGCACACGCGGCATTTGGAGATACTGGGCAACGCTTGACATGCCGGCAACAGAAATGGCCTGCCTGTCAGACCGGGCGGCCTGAGAAAACTGAATCAGGCAGGCAACCCAAAAGCCGCTCCGGGAGCGGTTCTTCGGAACGATATTGGCTGCAACCCGCTCTCACCAACGGTTTTAACCCGCTTGGTGAAACGAGCACCGCCGAACCCGCCTAGGGCTTGCCCAAATAATCCCGCTTGCCAATCTCCACGCCGTTGTGGCGCAGGATGTTGTAGGCGGTGCTGATGTGGAAGTACACATTCGGCACCGCGTGGCCGAGCAGAAACTGCATGCCGGTGTAATGGGTCTCCTTGTCGCCGCGCTTGGTGACGATGGCCTTGTCTTCGGTGCCGTCAATTTGCGCCGGCGTCATCGCTTGCACGAATGCAATCGCACCGGCGATGCGGGCCTTGAGCTCCGCCAGGGTCTTCTCGCTGTCGTCATGCGCAGGAATCGCCACGCCTGCCAGACGCGCAACCACGCCTTCGGCGGTGTCACACGCGATCTGCACCTGGCGGCGCATCGGGAACATGTCGGGGTACATCCGAAAACCGGTGAGCGCGGTCTCGTCGAGTTTTTTGGCATCGACATGGGCTTGCGCCTTGTCGAGGATGGCGGAGAGGTTGCCGAGCATGTTGGCAAAGCGCGGCACGCTGGCTTGATACATGGAGATGGTCATGGAAGTTCCTGGAAGAGAGCGATGGGACGATGCTGCGGGACGAAACCTTGAACTCATGCCTTGGCTGTGGCGTTCGGACTCTGGCAAGGGCGAACGGGTTATAGCATCGTTCCTCGCGCCCTAATCTCGCCCCCGCGCCCAAGCCGCCATCGCGACAAAAGTCAATCCGCCTTGCCAATCCGCTGCACCGTGGCCCGGATGCGCGCCGCATCCTGATTGAGAAACTCGTCAAACGCCGGCCCGTCGCGGTAATCGACCGGCGCACCGATCTTGTTCATGCTCTGGATGAAACCATTTTCGTGATGCACTGCGCGGCCGATGTCGGCGCGCATGCTTTGCACCACGTCAGCCGGGGTCTTGGCCGGTGCGAACAGGCCGATCCAGATGTAGAACTCGGTGTCCTTATAGCCCAGCTCCAGCGCGGTGGGCACATCGGGAAACGCGGCGATGCGCCTGGCGCCAGTGGTGACGAGCGGGCGCAGTGCGCCCGACTTGATGTGCGGTGCCACGGCTGACGGTGAACTGGTGGTAATGGCGACGTGCCCACCGAGTGCAGCCAGAATCGCCGGGCCGCCGCCCGAGTAGGAGATATGACGCAACTTCACGCCCGCTGCATACGCCAGCATCTCGATCGGCAAATGCGCGGCGCTGTAGGCACCGGAAGAACCGTAGGTGTGCTTGTCCGGATTGGCGCGCGCGTCGGCAATCAACTCCTGATAGCTCTTCCACGGCGCGTCGCCCTTGACCACAATGATGAGCGGATCGGCCACCATCAAGGCCAGCGGCACAAAGCTTGCGCGGTCGAACGTCGAGGCGCGCCCGAACAGTTTGTCGGCCTCGGGCAGGATCAACAACGCCGGGTTGGTCGCGATGATGGTGTGGCCATCGGGCGGCGCAGCGGCCACCTGCGCCATGCCAATGCCGCCGCCAGCACCGGCGCGCGTGAGCACCACCGTCGGTTGCTTCCACACGTGGGAGAGCGCTTGTGCGAGCAAGCGCGCGGGTTGATCGGCCGCGCCGCCGGGCGGGAAAGGCACGACCAGGTTGACTGGTTTGGAGGGGAAACTGCCTTGTGCCTGCGCTGCGCCGATGCTCAGCACCGCTGCGAGTACCGCGGTCAATACTGCGGCGAATAAACCAGTCCCTGCCCAACCCAACGATAATTTTTTCATGCTGACTCCGGTTCGTGATGCGTGAGGGCAATGCCATGACAACTATTGCTCCTAAAATCTTAACAACTATCCGCAGCACGGCCAGCCTTTGTGCTCACTCCGTGCGCTGCCCCTGCCATTCACCTCCCGAAAGCCGCCATGCCCACCTTCTCCAAAGCCGCGCTGTTGCGCACGGTCGCCTCCATCTTTCGCGCCGCCGGCGCCCCCGATGATCTCGCCGCGCAAGTGGCCGACGTGTTGATCGACAACCACCTCGCCGGGCACGACTCGCACGGCATTCTGCGTATTCCCGAATATCTGAAGAGCATTGTCGATGGCGAGATCGTGCCTGCTGCGCGCCCACAAGTTTTGCAGGAGACCGCGACCACCGCTCTCGTCACCGGCAATTGGGCGCTCGGCCAGGTCACAGGTCTCTACGCCGTTGACCTCGCCATCGCCAAAGCCAAGCGCGAACGCGTCGCTGCCGTCTCTGTCGTGCAGGCGGCGCACACCGGGCGCCTCGCGGCCTTCACTGACCGCGCCGCCGCGCAGGACGTGGTGATGTTCATGGCGATCGGCACGGTGGACAAACCAATGACCGCGCCTTATGGCGGCGCGGCGGCCGTGCTCGGCACCAACCCGATTGCGTTTTCGCTGCCGAACCCGGCGGGTGCGCCGGTGACGCTCGACATCGCCACTTCGGCCATCGCGGCGGGCAAGGTCAAGGTGGCTAAAGCCAAGCACGAACAGTTGCCGCCCGATTCGATCCTCGACAAACGCGGCAACGCGACGACGGACCCGCAGGCATTCTTCGATGGCGGTTTTTTGCTGCCGTTCGGCGCGCACAAAGGCTATGCACTCGCCGTGATCGCCGAGTTGTTGAGTGGCCCGCTCACGGGTTCAGATGCGTTCCCTGCCGTCACGCAGCGCAGCGGCATTTTCATTTTCGCAATGGACGCCACCGTGTTCCGCCCCAAGATCGAGTACGCGCGCGCGCTCGCGACCACGCTTGGCCGCATCAAGGGCGTGCCGCCTGCACCGGGCTTCGATGAGGTGATGATTCCGGGTGAACCGGAAGCGCGCATGCGCGCGCAGCGCGAGCGCGATGGCATTCCGGTTCCGGATGACACCTGGACGGCAGTCTGTGCAGCAGGAGCGACGGTAGGTGTCGATGTTGCGAAGAGCGTGGCCTGAACGGTCTGAGAAGTCTCACCGGTGACGCCCCCGCTGCGTACCGGTAATTGCGCAGCGACGCGCCTGGGATGAAGCAGCCAAGCGCCCCGCCGGCGCTGCAAGCGCGCCCTGCAATCACGGCTTGCCCGGCGTCTGTTCTTTGCCCAAAGAAGTCCAGCGCCCCATCGAGGCCATCAGCACGCCGTTGATCCAGAACACCGCGAGCAAGCCGGCGAGCGTGCCGATCACGCCGAACACGGCGGGGCCAAAAATGCGCGAGATGTTGTTGACGGTCAGGCGCAGGCCGACGGTCTCGCCGGCGCGGCCTTGTTCGGCACCGTTAAACATCATCAACAGCATCAAGGTTTGGGTGCAACCGAGGCACAGGCCGAAGACAAAAGCAAGCAGCGCCAGCGCGGCGGCATCGCGCACCAAAGGCACCAGCAGAAAGACGGCGGCGCCGGTATAGAACGCAACCGCCAGCAGGCGCCGCTCGCCCGCGCGCGCGATCAGCGGCAGCATCGCCAGTCGCACCGTGAGCGAGCCAAGCGCCAACGCCGCGAGCAGGCCGCCGATCACCGACGCCGAAAGGGAAATGCCATGGGCGTAAATCGGCAGGAAGGACTGAAACACGTCGTTGCCCAGTTGCGCGATGCTGCTGACGATGAGCATCTTGCGGATCACCGGATTTCTCAGGGTGTCCAACAGCTTGCCGCCCGCCGTGAGCTTGCGCGTGCCGCGCGGCAACACCTGACCCAATACGGCGAGCAGGAGCAGGCCGAGCAGCAACAGCAGCGCAATCGTCAGGGAAGTGCGCGCATAACCTGCGTGATCAATCGCGAAGCCGCACATCAGCGGGCCGAGCAGCATTGAGATCGAGCCGGTGAGGCTGTAGTTGTTGAAATTGCGCGTGCGTTGCTCCGGCGGACTCAAGACGCCGATCAGGTTTTGGCCGATCACCGTGATCAGCGCCATGGTCAACCCAAGCAGCAGCGCCGCCACATACAACGCCGTCAACACCGGCCAGAAATAGGGCGCGAGCATGCCGCAGATCCCGCTGGCCACGCCACCGAGAAGCAGCCAGCGCCCGCCCACACGGTCGCTGAGCACGCCAATCGGCCACGACAACAGCAGGGGAAACAGGTAGAGCGTGGCGAGAATGGCGCCGACGCCGGCGGCATTGGCGCCGAGGTGCAACCCATAGAGCGAGAACATCACGCGCGCGGCGCTGATGGCGATGAAGACCAGTACGTTGAGTGCGAGGATCAGGTAAATGGCCATCGGCTCAACGCCCAACGCTCATCACGGCGCGCAAACTGGCTCCTGGTGCGGCTTTCAGGGCAGTGCCTTGTCCATACTGCAATCAATCCACCTTGATGTTGTGTTCCTTCACCAACCGCGCGAACTTTGCCTTTTCATCTGAAACAAAGCGAGCCAATTCTTCCGGCGTGCCAGTAGCGACTTCACCACCCTGCTCGGAAAAGCGCTTTTTCATCTCGGGCGCGTTCAAAAAACGCGTCGTTTCAATCCGCAATTTTTCGACGATTTCGCGCGGCAAACCCTTGGGGCCATAAAGCGCCTGCCATTGCCCGGCGACGAAACCGGGGAACCCTGACTCTGCCACAGTCGGCACCTCAGGCAAAAAACTCAAGCGCTCGCGGCTCATTACCCCGACCAGTTTGAGTTTGCCGCCGCGCACGAAGGGATAGGTCGAGAGCATTGCAATGCTCAGTGCCTGTGCCTGGCCCGCCGCCACATCGGTCAGCGCCGGGGCGCCGCCCTTGTAGGGAATAAAGGTGAACGGCACATTGGCACGCGCACCGAGCTCGATCCCCGCCAGGTGGGATGCACTGCCGTTACCAAGCATGGCGTAATTGAACGTACCGGCATTCGCGCGCGCATAGGCGAGCAAGTCCTTCACATTGCTCACCGGCAACGAGGGAGTGACGGCCAAGCCATAGGGTGAACCGACCAACAGGGTGACCGGCGTGAAGTCGGTGGCCGGGTCGAACGGCAAATTGGGATTGACTGCTGCGCCGCTGGTGAAGGTCCCGAGGTCGCTGACCAGCAGGGTGTAACCATCGGCTGGTGCCTTGGCAACAAAGTCGGAACCGATATTGCCGTTGGCGCCGGTGCGGTTCTCGACGATGAACGATTGG
>JANNCZ010000581.1:0-3613 GCA_031387185.1 Burkholderiales bacterium | reverse complement strand
GCGAAATAGATCCTCCCACCATGACCGACCTGACTCCTGCACTGCGCGCGATTGTGGGCGACGCCCATGTGATCACCAGCGACTTTGCGCCCTACGCCAACGACTGGCGCAAGAAGTATTTCGGCAAGCCGCTGGTCGTCGTCAAGCCGGGTTCGACCGAAGAAGTAGCGGCCATTGTCAAGCTGTGCAGTGCGGCTGGCGTCGCAGTCGTGCCGCAGGCCGGCAACACTGGCCTGGTCGGCGGGGGCGTGCCGGACGAATCGGGCACGCAACTGGTACTCAACGTCTCGCGCATGAACAAGGTGCTCGAAGTCGATGTCGTCAACAACACGATGACGGTGGAGGCCGGCTGCATTTTGCAGACTTTGCAAGAAACTGCGACTGAGCACGACCGCCTGTTCCCGCTGTCGCTCGCGGCCGAGGGCTCGTGCGAAATCGGCGGCAACATTTCCACCAACGCCGGTGGCGTGCAGGTGCTGCGCTACGGCAACACGCGCGAGCTGGTCATGGGCCTGGAAGTGGTGTTGCCTTCGGGTGAAATCTGGAGCGGCCTCAAGGGTCTGCGCAAAGACAACACCGGCTATGACTTGAAGCATTTGTTCATCGGGGCCGAAGGCACGCTCGGCATCGTCACCAAGGCGGTATTGAAACTGTTCCCGGCTCCCAAATCGGCCAGCACGGTGTTTGTCGCCCTGGCCAGTCCGCGCAAGGCGCTCGAACTGTTGTCGCACATGCGCTCGCACCTGGGCGAGCGGTTGACGGCGTTTGAACTCATGTCGGCACGTTGCGTGGATATCGTGCAAACCGTGTTTCCGGATCACCGCTCGCCACTCGCCGGCAATTCCGCGTGGTACGTATTGCTCGAAGCGACCGATCCGCAACCTGGCGATGCGCTCAATGCGGCAATGGAAACGGCCCTGGAAGCGGCACTGGAAGCGGCTCTCATCGAAGATGCGGCGATCGCCAAGAACCAGACTGAGGCCGGCAAGCTGTGGGACATTCGCGAACACTTGCCCGAGGCCCAGGCACGCAACATCAAGCACGACATCTCGGTGCCGATCTCGCGCATCGCCGAATTCATTGACACCGCCGACGCGGCGCTGGAGAAACACTGGCCAGGCGTACGCCCGGTTACTTTCGGCCACCTCGGCGACGGCAACCTGCACTACAACATCAGCGAGCCACCGTCGTATACCGTCGAGGCCTGGCTTAACGAATGGAAGAGCGTATCGACCGTGGTGCATGATTGCGTCAACAACCTTGGCGGATCGATCAGCGCCGAGCACGGTCTGGGCAAGCTCAAGAACGTGGAAGTGCGCAAGTACAAATCACCGGTCGAGCTGGCACTGATGCGGTCGATCAAGAACACGCTGGACCCCAAGAACATCATGAACCCCGGAAAGGTTGTTTGATCCACCATGGCTGACACCATCACTCTCAAAACAGACGCACTCACCGCCGCCATTCACGCCATCGTCAAGGCAGGCGGCTCGAATGAGCGCGAAGCCGAATTGGTCTCAACCAACCTGGTCGAGGCCAATCTGAAAGGCCACGACTCGCACGGCGTCGGCATGATTCCGCGCTACATCGATTCGATCAAGGAAGGCGGACTCGCGGTCAACGCCCACGTGTCGATCACGCTCGACGCCAACGCACTGTTGACCCTCGACGGCAACAAGGCCTACGGACAGGTCGCCGGATACGAGGCGATGGAACTGGCTGCCGACCGCGCCAAGCGCCACGGCGTGTGCGTGCTCGGCATGTCGAACGCGCACCACATCGGCCGCATTGGCCATTGGGCCGAGCAGGCGATTGGCCATGGCCTCGTGTCGATTCATTTCGTCAACGTGATCTCGCGCCCGGTGGTGGCACCCTGGGGCGGCAGCGATGCGCGGCACGGCACCAATCCATTTTGCGTCGGCATTCCGCGTCCGGGCAAAGACCCGATCGTGCTCGACTTCGCCACCAGCCGCATCGCCCAGGGCAAGACGCGTGTGGCCTACAACAAGGGCGAGCAATTGCCGCCCGGCATCCTGATCGATACCAAGGGCAACCCGACCACCGACCCGCGCTTTAGCGTGATGGAGCCGCTCGGCGCCATCCTGCCGTTTGGCGAACACAAGGGTTCGGGTCTCGCGCTGGTGTGCGAACTGCTCGGCGGCGCGCTCTCGGGCGGCATGACTGCGCACGAACGCAGCGACGGCAAGCGCCGCGTGCTCAACGGCATGTTCTCGGTGCTGGTCGATCCCAACAAGATGGGCACCGGTGAAAATCTGGCGCGCGAAATGGAAGAGTACGTCGCGTGGCATACCGCGTCGCCGGCCAATCCGCACACACCCAAACTGTTGATCGCCGGTGAGCCCGAGCGCATCTCGAAGGCCAAGCGATTGGCCGAGGGCATTCCGGTCGATGCGACGACGTGGAAAGAAATCATCGCCGCTGGCGGCAAGGTGGGATTAAGCCAGGCGCAAGTAGAGAAAGCTGCTGGCCTCTGAACCGGCATGGCGCTTGCCTACCGCAGTGATGGAGGCGGCGTGTGAAAGCGCCGTGTCCATCAATAGATAACGCCCTGCAACACCGCCAACCCATGCGCGAAGCGATGCTTGCCCCCTTTTTTGCTCGCCCCTATTGTCATTGTTCAGTGAAAGGACTTCCATGAACTCTATCCCAACTCCCGCCGACATCCTGCGCCACGCTGAACAGCTCGGCTGGTCCGTCACCGAAGCCCGCGCGGGCGAAATCGCCGCCGGGGTCAAGCCTACCTACGAGCATCTGGCGCGTGCGGCGGCCAAGCTCGATTTCGACGTGGATACGTTGTCCCTGTTCGCTGCGCGCGAGGCTTGCCGCGAGCCAGCCGCGACCGAGTCGCGCAAGGCCATTGCCACGAAGGCCGTTGCCACGAAAGCCGCTCCCACCAAGGCTTTCACGCCACCGGCCATCAGCGCGCGCCATCCGCTGCATGTCACGCTCACGCAGGCAGCGCGCGCTCTGCGCGAGCGTTCGGTGTCGTCAGTCGAATTGACGCAAGCTGCCATCGCCGCCGCCAAAGCCTTGCAACCGCAGGTCAATGCCTTCGTGCGCATTGATGAAGAAGCCGCTCTCGCCACCGCGCGCGCCTGCGACGCCGATCTCAAAAAAGGCAAGCTGCGCGGCCCGCTGCATGGTGTGCCCCTCGCCCACAAGGACATGTACTACCGCAAGGGGCAGGTCGCGACCTGCGGCAGCAAGATCCGCAAAGACTGGACGGCCCCGACGACGGCAAGCGCACTCGAACGGCTCGACGCGGTCGGCGCCATACAGATCGGCAATCTGAACATGACCGAGTTCGCCTATGGGCCGACCGGGCAAAACGCCTTCCTCGGCGACGCCAACAATCCCTGGAACACGGACTACATCACCGGCGGCTCGTCGAGCGGCTCGGGGGTGTCGGTGGCGGCGCGCATTGTCTATGGCGCACTCGGCTCGGACACCGGCGGCTCGGTACGCATGCCCGCGTCGATCTGCGGCGTGACCGGCATGAAGACCACCTTCGGCCTTGTGTCGCGTGCCGGTGCGATGCCCTTGTCGCAGTATCTCGACACGGTCGGCCCGCTCACGCGCACCGTGGCCGACA
>JANNCZ010000544.1:0-1702 GCA_031387185.1 Burkholderiales bacterium | reverse complement strand
GTTGAGTCCGGTGCCGGCAATGGCGCCGGCGCAACCGTCGCCGCCAGTACAACGAATGATGCTGTTGCCGGTATGAAAAATGTCGCCATTGGTGTTGATCGAATAGCGTACCGAAAAAGTCCGGATATCCTGCGCCGAAGCATCCACCACGCAAAACATGCCCGCCATGACCAGAAGGCCATACAGGCAGCGAGTCCAGTGTCGCAAGGCCCTAATCATGGGTTGATCGCCTCTCATACCTGTTGATCGCGCGGTCTTTTATGGCGTGCCATCTTGTGCTCATTTTCGCCCGCCGCCTTGCCTCGACGCCGGATCGCCCCTGGTTTGCAAATCTTCACGCTGCGGATTGACTTTCAACTCGGTGGTAACCGACGGCACAAACACCACGCGCCGGTTGAGCGCATGCCCTTCGACATTGTCTGCCTTTACCTCCGGCCGGGTCTTGCCGAGCGCCGCCGTCTTGAGACGCGCTGCTTCCACTCCCGCCGCCATCAAGTATGCACGCACCGCGTCGGCACGCCGTTGCGAGAGCTTGACGTTGTAGTCTGCGCTGCCGCGCTCGTCGGCGTGACCCTCAACGACGACAGTGATTGCGAGATTGCCGCGCAACAGTGAAGCCACGCGGTCGAGCACCGGTGCGGTAGCCACACTGATGCTGGCGCGGTCGTAGGCGAAGTGCACCCGGTCGGCAAGGATCTCGATTTGCCTGGCGGGCGGCAGTTTGGCCAGCGCCGCATCGTCTGCCGCGCGCTTGGCCGCCGCTGGATCTGGCGTGGCCGCCGCAGCCGGGGCTGCTGCCACCGGGCGTGGGCAGGTCTCGGACCCCGCCACCGCATCGCGGTAGTAGCGCTCGGCCGCCTGCAAATGCGGCTTGGCGCTGCGCCAGCCGAGGTCGCGCTGAATATGGCCGGCCCACACCAGTTGCACTTCCATGCGTCCCACGTCACCGCCTGCGCATTTAAAGCCGCCAGCATCGGCCTTGAGTTTCGCCGCAGCGGCCCACAGGTCATCGCGCACTTTGGTCGACAAGGGCACGATGGGTGTCTCCATCGAGATGCCGGCGCGCTTTTGTTCCAGCGCTTCAATCAACTTGCCGCCCTCGCCGAGCGCTTGCTCGATCACACCCGAGCGGTTCTTCATTTCGTATTCGTCGAGCGCGAAATCGACCCAGTGCAGCGCGCGTGCATAGTGGTAGGCGCTGTTGGGATTGTCGCCGCTGTCGTTGAGCTGCTTGAGGCGCGCCTGGTGCGAGCGGATGAATGCCATGTCGCCGCGAATCGCCTGATCGGTGATGCGGGCGTCGACCGGCGTGAGTGACGTCTGCGCCGCTTTGGGCGGGGGCGCCGCTTTGGGCGGGGGCGCGGCTGCTACCGGCGGGGGCGCGGCCGCTACGGGCGGGGGCGCAGCAGGCGTCGGCGTTGACTGCGCAGTTGGCGCAGGGGATGCCGGTGCTACTGGCGCACCGCCCGCAGAGCCTTGACCAGAGCCACTCTTGGAGGCATCACTTCCAGAACCCGCGCCAGCAGCGGCTCCTGGCGTGGTGTTCTGCCCCGTCTGTGGCGTGCTGCTCGCTTGCGGTGGCGTCAGCGGACTGCTGGTGGCGGTTTGCGCAGTGGCGTTGCGCAACGCGAGCATGCCCAGCCCGACGCCGAGCGCCAGCAGCAGCCATGCCATGAGTTTGGTCAGATTCATGATTGTCCTC
>JANNCZ010000526.1:0-2142 GCA_031387185.1 Burkholderiales bacterium | reverse complement strand
CTGGTGATGGAGGTGCCGACGATCTCGGTCGCCACCACCGGTGATTTCGCGTCATCAAAATCGAGCTTCAGGTCAGTCACATACGAGGCATGCACGTCACCACCGAGCGAGAGCACGTTCTTGCGTTGCGCCCAGGCTTCGAGCGCACGGCGGCGCGCAGCGGGGTAGCCGTCCCAACTGTCGTTCCACAGGCCATCGGCCGGCGCCGGTTCGGGTGCGCGCGGCTGCGACATGCGCATTTGCGCCATCAGCGATTGTTGGCCGACCAGGTTGAAATGGGCTTGGCTGGCGGCGATGCCCTCGTTGAGCCACTGTTCCTGTGCGGCGCCCAGCAGACTCCATTGCGGGCTGACGCGTTCCGGGCAGGTGACATCGCGGATCGTGCGCGAGCCGCCTTCATGCTGCGGCGTGCACACCTGGTAGTCGCGGTATTGGCGCGCATCGAGTACGTGCAGATCAGCGGTCTTGCCCCAGTGATAGCGCCGGTACAGTTGGGCGTGCGCGCCCTGCGGGCGTTGCGCCCAGCGCAATGGCATGTGTTCCCAGTAGGCGCGATAGGCCGCTGCGCGGCGCGCCAGAAACGCCTCGCCACGCCCGGATGACGCGCGATCATTGGCGTAGTCGTTTTCGACCTCGTGGTCATCCCAGGTCACGATCCACGGCAAGGCCGCGTGCGCAGCCTGCAGGTCAGCATCGGATTTGTAAAGTGCGTAACGCGCGCGGTAATCATCGACGGTAAGACAGGTGGCGCTGTTGTGCTGGCGCACACGGTTGGGCGTCATGCCGTATTCGTAAATGTAGTCACCCACAAACAGCACCACATCAAGCTCCTCACGGGCCAGATGGCGGTACGCACCGAAGTACCCATGTTCGTAGTTCTGACAGGAGGCAAGCGCCAGTTTCAGGGGAGCATCGCTGGTGCGCGGCGGCAAAGTGCGCGTGCGGCCGGTCGCGCTCACTGCATTGGCCGTGGTGAAGCGATACCAGTAGTGCGGGGGGGTACTCGTTGTGTTGCGGGTATTGTGTGCACTGCCGGTTGTGCTGCTGGCTGTCGCGATTGCACCAGCCAGGCCGCCGATCTCGACATGCACGCTGTGCGCAAACGCCGGCTCAGCCAACGTGCTGCCGCGCTGCACTATGTGCCGGAACCCGGCATCAGTGGCCAACTCCCAGCCCACCAGTATGGGTGCGTCCGGCAGAGGCTCTCCACCGGCAGCGGCGATCAGGCGCGTCCACAACACGAAGCCATCAACGGCTGGCGAACCAGACGCCACCCCCAAACCGAAAGGATTGTGCTTGATCGTTTGCGCGGTCAACCGGCTGGCCGCTGCCGTCAATCCCGCAGCCCCTGCACCTTGCAGAAACACTCTCCGTTGCATGCTGAGGCGATCCTTATCCGGGTTGAGCCGCTCAATCAATGCAACCAACGGTGTCAATGGTGTCAATTGCACAGCCATTGATTGTAGGCCGGCACTCCCCTCACCTGGTGCGGAATGGGCCGACACATGCACCACAGGGCCGGCAACTGGCGCTGCGCACAATGCATCTGAACCCGCGCGCCGCCCGTAACGAATACGTCGTCTCCACTACCGCACTGGTTCCGCGCAACATGACGGCCTCGAATGTGTTGAACTCGCGTTATTTTTCCGCTTCCGGAGCCGCATTTGCGTCAGGCTGACATTCCCCATTCCGCGTTCTCCTTGCTTGGCTGCCGCCAGTCCAATTGCCATTGCGGCGCGCAATGGCTGGCGGGCGGGACAGCCAGCCACCGGGAGTGAGCCATGCCAGACCGCTACGGCAGCCCCTTCACTGCGCCCGAGCACCGGGCAGTGTCGATCGCCAAGTACCGCGCCAAAGCCGCCGGTTATGACGCCTCGGCGCGCCGCACCTGGCCGATTCGCGTCCGCACCATCGCGCTTCTGCAATTGCAGGCCGGTCAGCGGGTCATCGACGTGGGCTGCGGCACCGGCTTGAGCTTCGAACTGTTGCGCAGTGCCGTCGGCGCGCACGGCGAGATCACCGGTATCGAACATAGCCCAGACATGGCGGCGCTGGCGCGCGCGCGCATTGCTGCCGCCGGCTGGCGCAACGTGCGCGTGATCGAAGCGGCAGTCGAAGACGCGCAGTTGACTACAGAAAATG
>JANNCZ010000540.1:0-4340 GCA_031387185.1 Burkholderiales bacterium | reverse complement strand
AACGCCTGTTGCCAGCGAGCGCTACGGGTTTCGCTGCGAAACGCCTGGTAGGCATGATCGTCGGTGCACAAGGTATCGCCATGCAGCAGCACGGTGCGCTCGCCGTAAAGGTCGAACACGAAGGAGTCTTCCAGCACGGTCATGCGCGCGGCGTCGGCAAAGCCGTCGCCGGCGAGAAAATCGCGGTTTCCCGCGATCCAGTACTGCGCGACACCGCGCTTGGCGCAAGCGGCAATCCGGTCTACGACGCGGCGGTTCACCGGCGCATCGATGTCATCGTCACCGGCCCAGTAATCAAACAAGTCGCCGAGAACATACAGGCTGTCGCCGGCGCACGGTAGCTGCGCGAGAAATCGCTCGAATCGTGCAAGTTCGCCGGCCCGTGCGGCCGTCAGATGCAGGTCGGAAATGACGAAGGCCGTCATGGCATGCGGCCTTGTCGCTTCGCCCAAGCGACCTACAGGACTTCGGCTTTTTCGATCACCACGTCTTCAGTCGGCACGTCCTGGAACGCGCCCTTGGAGCGGGTCTTGACGCCCTTGATCTTGTCGACCACGTCCTTGCCCTCGATGACGCGGGCAAACACGCAATAGCCCCAGCCGTTGCCGTTCGGGCTGGTGAAATTCAGGAAGTCGTTGTTCTTGACATTGATGAAGAACTGCGCGGTGGCCGAATGCGGGTCACCGGTGCGGGCCATGGCGACGGTGTATTCGTCATTCTTCAGGCCGTTGGTCGCCTCATTGTCGATTTGAGCGCGGGTCGGCTTTTGCTTCATGCCGGGCTCGAACCCGCCGCCCTGGACCATGAAACCGGCGATCACGCGATGGAACACCGTATTGTTGTAGTGGCCGTCACGCGCGTACCGCACGAAATTTTCAACCGTCTTGGGTGCCTTCGCATCTTCCAGTTCGAGCTTGATGGCGCCGTGATTGGTGGTGATCAGAACCTGGGTCATGTTGATTCCTTTGCTGGTTATTTTTTCGCGGTATCGACGAGCTTCGCGCTTTCGATGGAAATGGGGGCGGTCGGCACGTTCTGGTGCATGCCGGCGTTGCCGGTGGCGACTGCCTTGATTTTCTCAACCACCTCCATGCCCTTGACGACGCGGCCGAAGACGGCATAGCCGTTGCCGTCGCGCGCATTGGCGGCGTCGAGAAAGGTGTTGTCTGACAAATTGATGAAGAACTGCGCAGTGGCCGAGTCAGGCACCATGGTGCGTGCCATGGCCACGGTGCCGCGCTGGTTGGTCAGGCCGTTGCGCGCTTCGAGTGGGATGGGTGCACGCGTCGGCTTCTCGCTCATGTCGGGCGCCATGCCGCCGCCTTGAATCATGAAGCCGTCGATCACGCGGTGAAACACGGTGCCGGCGTAGTGGCCAGACTTCACATAGGCCAAATAGTTGGCCACGGTCTTGGGCGCCTTCTCGGCATCCAGCTGCAAAACGATGTCGCCCATCGAAGTCGTTAGCCTGACCTTCTGCGCCCACACGGGGCTGTGAACCAATGCGCCCAGCACCAGGGCGGCCATTGCAGATTTGAACATCGCAGTCTTCATAGTCATTTCAGGTGTTGAGAATCAAGGTTTGGCGCCAGCCGCAATCAAGTCGCGCGTCAGGCGCAGGCGGCGCAACAAGGGCTCATCGGCGCGATTGCCTTTGCCGGCCGCCTCAAATGCGCGCAGCGCGAGCCGGACAAAAACGTCGCCCAAGTTTTGATGCGCGGTGCGGTAGTTGGGGTCGCTGCGCAAGGCCGCCTCAAGCAACTCTCGCGAGCGATCCAGTTGCCCTTGGCCAGCATGCAGCACGGCCAGATTGTTGTAGGGCTCGGGCAACTCGGGAAAGTCTTGCACCATGCGCTCGAAGACCGTGATCGCCTCGGGCTCACGCCGGCTTTCGGACAACATCACGCCGTACAGGAATCGCAAAGCGGCGTCGTCTGGTTGGGCGGCGACGGCGCGTTCGGCTGCTTGCATGGCTTGCAAGGTTTGGCCAGCGCGAAACTGCCGTTCGATCGCGGCTCGGGTCGGCATGTCATCTGCAGCCCGTGCGGTGCCGATCAGCAGAAGCAGCGACGTCAAAACAGCAGCGCAGCGAACAAGGAATTGGGTTTGCACAAGCAGTGGCGCCAGGGGTGATTGACGCGCTTCTCAAGCGGCTTGCCGGGGGTCGGCGCCGCTATACTGAATCGATTGTATCGACCCTGAGCGCCTGCATTCGCCTGCGTTCCAAGGCGTACGAGATCAATCCAGCCGCGCCGCCAGGCGGGCTCATAACAAGCAGACCACGGCTGATGTCGCTTCGCATCTACAACACCCTTCACCGCCGGCTCGAAACCTTCGAGCCCATTGAGCCCGGTCACGTGCGCATGTATGTTTGCGGCATGACCATTTACGACCTCTGCCACGTTGGTCATGCGCGCATGATGATGGCGTTTGATGTCATCTATCGCTGGCTGCAAGCCAGTGGCTACCGCGTGACTTACGTGCGCAACATCACCGACATCGAAGACAAGATCATCAAGCGCGCCGTCGAGCGCGGCATCACCATTCGCGCGCTCACCGACGAGATGATCGCCGCCATGCGCCAAGACATCGGCGCCATTGGCGTGGCCACGCCAACGCACGAGCCCCGAGCCACCGACTACGTGCCGCAGATGCTGTCCATGATCGAGTCGCTGGAGGGCAAGGGCTTGGCCTATCGCGCAAGCAGCGGGGACGTGAACTTTGCGGTGCGCAAGTTTGCCGGCTACGGCAAGTTGTCCGGCAAGTCCATCGACGATTTGCGTTCGGGCGAGCGGGTGGCAGTGGATGACGGCAAGGACGACCCGCTTGATTTCGTGCTGTGGAAGGTCGCCAAGCCGGATGAACCATGCGACGCCAAGTACGACGGCGTCTATGGTCCGGGTCGCCCGGGCTGGCACATCGAGTGCTCGGCCATGGCTTGCGCGCTGCTGGGCGAACGCTTCGACATCCACGGCGGCGGCATGGATCTGCAGTTTCCGCACCACGAGAACGAGATTGCACAGAGCGAGGGCGTGTTGGGGCACCCCTTCGTCAACTACTGGATGCACAACGGCTTTCTCAATGTCGACAACGAGAAGATGTCGAAATCGCTGGGCAACTTCTTCACCATCCGCGAGGTGCTCGGGCGCTACGACGGCGAAACGCTGCGCTTTTTCATGCTGCGCACGCACTACCGTAGCCCGTTCAATTTCAGTGATATTCACCTTGACGATGCCCGCGCTGCACTGCGGCGCCTGTACACGGCGTTGGACGGTGCTGACGCGCCAGCATCGACTGCTGTGGACTGGTCCGACCCTGCCGCTGCGGCGTTTCGCGTGGCCATGGACGACGACTTCAATACGCCGGGCGCCTTGGCGGTGATGTTCGATCTGGCCAATGAGCTCAACCGCACACGGGCAGTGGCCACTGCGCAGCTGCTGCGCGCCCTGGGAGCGACTTTGGGCGTGCTGCAACAGACACCACGCGCCTATCTGCAAGCGGGGCTTGGCCTGGACGAGGCCGCGATCATGGCCATGATCGGTGAGCGGGCCAAGGCCAAAGCAGCGCGCGATTTTGCGCAAGCCGACGCCATCCGCAAGACCTTGGCTGAGCAAGGCGTTGAGCTCAAAGATTCCGCCAGCGGCACCACTTGGGTTCGAGGCTGACGATGGCGCGCGCTGGCGATGCGGGCATCACGCCCGACTATTGGGACGACGCTTGCGCCCACCTGATCAAGCGCGACCGGGTACTTAAAAAACTGATCCCCCAATTCGGTGAAGCACGCTTGCAAAACCGCGGCGATGCCTTTACCACGCTGGCGCGCTCGGTGGTTGGGCAACAGATTTCAGTCAAGGCTGCGCAATCGGTCTGGGATCGCTTTGTCGCCCTGGTCGGCGGCACCTCGCAGCGGCTGGCGCCAAGCGCAGTGATCGCACAGTCAGTGGTCAGCCTGCGCACGGCCGGCTTGTCGGCGCGCAAGTCAGAGTACTTGCTGGATTTGGCGCGTCACTTCACATCGGGCGAGGTCCACGTCAAGCAATGGCAAGACATGCCCGATGACACCATCATTGATGAGCTGGTGGCCATACGCGGCATCGGTCGCTGGACGGCAGAGATGTTCCTCATCTTTCACCTGATGCGCCCGAACGTGCTGCCCATTGACGACCTCGGTTTGATCAAAGGCATCAGCCTGAACTACTTCAGCGGCGAGCCGGTTTCACGGGCTGAAGCACGCGAAGTTGGTGAGGCTTGGGCACCCTTCAGATCAGTGGCCACATGGTACATTTGGCGCAGCCTCGACCCTCTGCCGGTCGAGTACTGACGCGCCGCCACGCGAGGCG
>JANNCZ010000517.1:0-3245 GCA_031387185.1 Burkholderiales bacterium | reverse complement strand
TGGGTCAATGACGGGGCGGTCGCCATTGCGGATATCCCCGGGGATGAAATCAAGCGGATTCTTGCGCTCTCGCGCAAGTACAAAGACCTGCCAATGGACTTTGCCGACGCTTCGCTGATCGTACTTGCGGAAATTCAAAATCAACCGGATATCATCACCATCGACTCCGACTTCGACATATACCGTTTCGGCGCAAACCGCAAATTCAACAACCTGCTGCGTGAGCACCTGTGATCATGCAGCGCCCTGCCCTGACCAGCGCCGCCCGTCCGGCCACCTACGAAGTCGACGCCGTCAACGAAAAAGGCGAGCATGTACCGACGCCCGTGGCGGGCGAGCATCCGCTGACCTTGTATCTTGACAAGCGTGAAGTGGTGACGCTGATGACCCTCGGCGGCGCGCCCGAGGCACTGGCCATCGGCTATCTGCGCAACCAGCGCATCCTGCCTTCCATCGACGAGATCGAGTCGGTGCAGGTCGATTGGGAAACCGATTGTGTGGTCGTCACTACCCGCCGTACTCAAGATGGCCGTGATTTCTGGGAGCGCAGCGATCTCGCCGCGCGCATGGGCAAGCGCACTGTCACCACCGGCTGCGGCCAGGGCACGGTGTTTGGCGACCTGATGGACGAGATCGACAGCATCAACCTGCCGGCTGCCGCGCGCCTGACCGAAGAAACGCTCTATGCGGTGCTGGACAAGGTGCGCAAGTACGAATCGATTTACAAGCAGGCCGGCGCCGTGCATGGTTGCGCCTTGTGCTCCAACGCAGGCGATGATGCGCAGCGCGGACGCGGCGACATCCTGCTGTTTGTCGAAGATGTGGGCCGCCACAATGCAGTCGATGCCATCGCCGGGCAGATGTGGCTCGATGGACAGGATGGCGCCGACAAGATTTTCTACACCACCGGCCGCCTCACCTCGGAGATGGTAATCAAGTGCGCGCAAATGGGCATTCCATTTTTGCTGTCGCGCTCGGGGCTGACCCACATGGGTCACGACATTGCGCAGAAGACCGGCATCACCATGATCGGCCGCTGCCAGGGCAAGCACTATCTGTTGTTCACCGGCAGCGAGCGCTTTGTCAAACTCCACGAGACCCTCATCGCATGACGCCGACCGAACGCGACGGCATCACCGGGCTGATTCTCGCGGGCGGCCAGAGCCGCCGCATGGAAGCCCTCGGCCCCGGCACCGACAAGGGCCTGATCGCATTCAAGGGCAAGCGCCTGGTCGATCATGTGTTTGGCAAGCTAAACCCGCAGGTGGGCGGCGTGCTGATCAACGCCAACCGCAATCACGATCAGTACAAGAGCTTTGGCGTGCGCGTGGTGTCGGACGCCTTCACCGGGCACGCCGGGCCGCTCGCCGGGCTGCATGCCGGCCTCGCGGTATCGCGCCGGCCCTTCCTCGTCACCGTGCCCTGCGACTCGCCGTTTTTTCCGCCGGACACGGTCGAGCGCCTGTTTGATGCGCTGGGCGCGCAGAGCGCGCAAGTCGCGGTCGCCGTCACCGGGCGCCAGCCGCATCCGGTGTTCACGCTGGTGCGGCGCAGTGTGTATGAACATCTGGCCGAATTCATGAAAGGCGGCGGCCGCAAGATCGACGAATGGTACTCGACGCTCGCCGTCACCACCGTTGATTTCGACGATGAGTCCCTGTTCGGCAACATCAACACACCCGAGGAGTTGCAAGCCTACGAAGAGGGCAAGCCACCGCCGGCCAAGTTGCCCAAGCGGCGCTTCGAGGCGCCACTGGTGGAGCGCCGCGCTCGCACGCCCGCTTCGAGTTCGGCACATGACGAAGTGCTCGATCAGATTCTCGGCAGCACCGGCGTCCCCAAACGGCAATACAAGCGCCGCAAAAACGACATTGAAGCAGAACAAAACAAGCCGCACGATGAGCGACGCGCAGCCAGGAGTGAACAAGGAGCGGCGGAAAAGGGGTCAGACCCCTTTACTGCGGGACCCGTTACCGCAGCCAGGGTTGTTGCCACCGCAGGTTCCGCTCTAAACAATCCCCCCCGCAATCCGCCCCGCGACGCTACGTCGGTTGCCGCCCGCCCCTTGGCGCCCAACACATCGCTCGAATCCCTCGTCAGTTGCGTCGACGGCTACGACCCCAACGCCCTGCCGGTCGCCAAGGTCAACGAAGTCATTCGCGCTTTTGTGCGCCCGCTCGAAGGCATCGAGCAGGTCGCCGTCCGCGCCGCGCTCGGCCGCACGCTGGCGCAGGACATCATCTCCCCGATCAATGTGCCGGCGCACGACAACTCGGCAATGGACGGCTGGGCGGTGCGCGGCAGCGACCTCTCCAAAACGGCCAAGGTCACGCTCGAAGAAATCGGCGCCGCACTCGCCGGCAAGGAATTCACCGGCAAGGTGAGCAAAGGCGAATGCGTGCGCATCACCACCGGCGCAGTGATGCCGCACAGTTGTGACACCGTGATCCCGCTCGAACTCGTCGAGGCCAAGGGCAAAAAAATCACGATTCCCGCCGGCCAGGAGACCGGCGCGAACCGCCGCTTTGCCGGCGAGGATCTGGAAAAAGGCAAGCCCGCCCTCCTCAAGGGCAAGCTCTTGCAGCCGGCCGAGTTGGGCCTGATCGCCTCGCTCGGCATCCCGGAAGTCAAGGTCACACGCCGCCTGCGCGTCGCCTTCTTCTCCACCGGCAACGAACTCAAGTCGCTCGGCGAGACCCTGAGCGAAGGCGAGGTCTACGACTCCAACCGCTACACCCTCTACGGCATGCTCACGCGCTTAGGCTGCGAAGTCATCGACATGGGCGTGGTGCCGGATGACGAAACGCAACTCGAGGCCGCGTTCCGCTCAGCAGCAGCCAATGCCGATGCCGTCATCACCTCGGGCGGCGTCTCGGTCGGCGAAGCCGACTTCACCAAGCAGATGATGAAGAAGCTCGGCGAAGTGGTGTTCTGGCGCATCGCCATGCGCCCCGGCCGGCCGATGGCCTTCGGCAAAATCGCCGACGGCGGCAAGACCGCCTACCTCTTCGGCCTGCCCGGCAACCCGGTCGCGGTGATGGTCACCTTCTACCACTTCGTGCGCGGCGCCCTGATCCACATGATGGGCCGCAGCGACCTCGACCTGCCACTTGTCAAAGCGCACTCGCAGGAAGCGATGCGCAAGAAGCCAGGCCGCACCGAGTATCAGCGCGGCATCCTCGAGTTCAAAGACGGCGCGATGAGCGTGCGCACCACCGGCCAGCAAGGCTCGGGCGTACTGCGCT
>JANNCZ010000503.1:0-1782 GCA_031387185.1 Burkholderiales bacterium | reverse complement strand
GCATCCGGTGGCGTTGCAACTGGGTGGCAGCGAGACCGATGAGCTTGCCCATTGTGCGAAGCTCGCGGCCGAGTGGGGCTATGACGAAGTCAACCTCAATTGTGGTTGCCCATCCGAGCGCGTGCAGCGCGGTGCGTTTGGTGCGTGTCTGATGGCCGAGCCGCTGCTGGTGCGTGATTGCGTCAAGGCGATGACGGACGCCCTTGCCGGCCGCGTATCCGCACGCAGCGGCGCGCCGATTCCGGTCACGGTCAAGCACCGCATCGGCATCGACAAAACTGACTCCTACGATTTTGTGCGCGACTTTGTCGGCATCGTGTCCGAAGGTGGCGCGCGCGTGTTCATCGTGCATGCACGCAGCGCCTGGCTCAAGGGTCTGTCGCCGAAGGAGAATCGTGAAGTGCCGCCGCTGCGCTACGACTTTGCGGCGCAGCTCAATCGTGACTTCCCGGACTTCATCTTCGTTGTTAACGGCGGGATCACTGCGCATATCGATGCACTGGCCCATTTGCAAACAAGCGATGGCGTGATGATTGGCCGCCACGCCTATCACGAGCCGTGGGCATTGCACGAAGTCGATCAGCAGTTCTTTGGAGCAGCCGTGTCAATGCGCTCTCGCCTTGATGTAGTCGAGGCGATGCATGCCTATGCCACTCGCGAGACAGCACGCGGCGTACAACTGCGCCACATCACGCGCCATATGCTGGGGTTGTTCCAGGGCATGCCAGGCGCGCGCGCCTGGCGGCGCATGCTGTCCGATAGCACGCGGCTGGCGCGCAATGATCCTGATCTCCTCCTCGATGCTGCGCAGCAAACGCTGCCGGCACGCATCGCGGCGTGAACTTGCCTCGGGTGAGTTTGCCTCGGGTGAGTTTGTCTCGGGTGAGTTTGCCTCGGGTAAGTGCGCCCGCGTAAACTTGCATCATGATCATCACCTCGCTGCTCGACACCGATCTCTACAAATTCACCATGATGCAGGTGGTGCTGCATCGCTTTCCCGGTGCCCAGGTCGAATACCGCTTCAAGTGCCGCAACCCAGGCGTGCAGCTCGCGCCCTACGTGGCCGAGATCAACGACGAGATCGAATCGCTGTGTACGCTCAGGTTTCGCGAGCAGGAGCTGGCGTATTTGCGCGGCATGCGCTTCATCAAGAGCGACTTTGTCGATTTTCTTGGCCTGTTCCAGATGAACGCCAAGTATGTGTCGGTGACGGCGGCAAGCGATGGCGGCATCGAAGTGACGGTGAAAGGCCCGTGGCTGCACACGATTCTGTTTGAGATCCCGCTGCTGTCGATCATCAACGAAGTCTATTTCCGCAACACGCAAAAAAATCCTGATTTCGCCGAGGGGCGCAAGCGCCTGGCTGACAAGATTGCGCTGGTGGCGGGTAAGCCTGAGTTCAGCCCGCCGGGTGCCGAGATGCGCATTGCCGACTACGGCACGCGGCGGCGCTTCGCGAAAGTCTGGCACGACGAAGTGGTGCTTACGCTCCGGGACAAACTCGGCGTCAATTTTGCCGGCACGTCCAACGTCTGGCTGGCGCAAAAACACGGCATCACCCCGCTCGGCACGATGGCGCACGAGTATTTGCAGGCCGTGCAGGCACTGGGGCCACGGCTGCGCGACTCGCAGCAGTTCGCATTCGAGATGTGGGCGCGCGAGTATCGCGGCGACCTCGGCATCGCGTTGTCGGACGTGTACGGCATGAACGCGTTTTTGCGCGACTTCGACATGTATTTCTGCAAGCTGTTCGATGGCGCGCGCCATGACTCGGGTGACCCG